>NZ_BCQU01000048.1:0-50338 GCF_001552235.1 Actinomadura rubrobrunea NBRC 15275
GGGCACCCCGAACAGGTCGCAGATCACCCGCAGCGGCACCTCCAGTGCGAAGTGCCGCTTGAGGTCGACCGGGCCGCCACCGTCGGCGGCGAGGGCGAGCTGGTCGAGCAGTTCGTTGACGATGCGGGTGATGCGGGGCCGCATCGCATCGACCCGCTTCGGGTGGAACGCGTCCTGGACCGGGCGGCGTAGCCGCCAGTGATCGCCGGCGTCGGCGGTGAACATGTTCCGAGGGGCCACCCAGGAGATCAGCGGCCAGTCGTCGGGGATGTGCCCGCCTACCCACAGGCGCCAGTTGTCCGGGTTCTTGCTGACGGTGACGTCAGTCAGCACCGCCTTGATAGCGCGGTAGCTGGTTACCGCCCGTGCCGGGACGTCCCCCGGAAGGGCAACCGGAACCACCTCCCCCCGCGTGAGGAGTTCGCCCGTGATGCTGCCGTCGAGGTCGGATTGGACGGGGAGAGTCCAACGGTTCTGGGGTGCCATGAGGGGTGGGTGCCTTCCGGACGCAGGGTGGGGAACGGGCGGGGGGTGAACTCGACGTCGAGCCGGTCGAGTGCCCTGGCGAAGGGGGACGGTCGCCAGCGGAGTTGGTCGGCTAGGTGCAGGTCCCGCAGCTCGGCCAGCAGGGTGGTCACCGCGGTCTGTGCGATGACCAGTGCGTGCAGTCTGGCTGGGCACTGGTGCGGGCCGACACCGAACGCGACGTAGCCGCGGTTGTTGTGGAGCGCAGCGTAATCGCGGTTGTAGGGGCTGCGGTGGGCTTGGTGGATCTGGTGGCCGGCGGGGCCTAGGCCGAGCAGGGCCAGGGTGCCCCGCGGAATGAACACCCGGTCGATGCTGACGTTGTTCTTGGCGACCAGGGGCGGGTAGTGGGTGATCGGCGGCCGTGCCCACAGCGTGTGGTGCACCACGTCGTCGGCCGGTAGGGCCAGCGACGTCACTTCGAGGTGGAGCTGCGTGTTGGTAAGGATTTCCGCGACTGTGTTGGCGATGAGGTTGGCTGCGGGCTGGCTGCCCGCGCCGACCATCAGCACCAGCGTGCCCACGATCTCCTCGTGGGTAAGCTTGCCCGGTTGCCGGGTCAGGGCTGTGGTGAGCGGGCCATGGGCAAGGCCCTGCTGGTGACGCCGCACCGTGACGTCCATGATGCGTGCCAGGTCGTAGGCCGCCTGGTCGGCACCATCGGCGTCCCAGATCCGCTTCATAAGTTCCGGGAGCCGCCACCGCTCTATCTCGTCCAAGCCGAACAACCAGCTCATGGCGATAAGCGGCAGCACCACTGCGTACTCGCTGATCAACTCGGCCCGGCCTTGTGGGAGAAGCCGGCCGATCAGCTCCAAAGCGGACTGCTCGACGTACGCCTGCAACTCGCGTACATCGACAGTGCGCAGGGCCGCCACCACGGGAGCGCGCAGGCGCTCGTGTTCGGAGCCTTCCGCGAACAGCATGTTCGGCCACTCGCGGATCATCGCCGCGGTCTCCGAGCCTGCACGAATCCAGCCCTCGGTCCAAGCGCGCGACGTGCTGGTCCTTCTGGTCCAGGCACCGGTGGCATTCCGGCAGATGGACAGGATGAGGTAGTAGTCCAGTACGAGGATCGCGGGAACGCCAGGCTCGATCTCCACCCACGCGACCCGGCCGCGCTCGCGGAGCCGCTGCCAGGCGGCCTCCGGGTCGGCGTGGAACTCCGGGCTGTAGAGCCGGGCGTACGGGGGCAGGTCCCGCACATCGGGGGGCCCGTCGTGGGAGAGGTGGCCGGTCATCGCACCGCCCCCGCGTGTTCGAGGGCGGTCTCAAGGCCCTGCGCCAGCAAGTGGGGCTCGGCGAGGACCACTTTCCCCTTGGGGGTGAGGTGTGGGGTCTGGATCCAGTGCCGGACCGTCACGGTGGAGCGCGCGACATCGGCGGCAGGGTGCAGGTCGGTGCAGGGGCCCTCCAACGTGGGCGCCGGGACCGCTACGTCTTCCTGGCACAGGCAGACGATGCCCTTGACCTTCCAAGCCTTGGCGGTACCGGGCGGCACGAGGAAGAAGAACAACACCTGGTCGTCGTCGCTCGGGCCGCAGAACACCGGCCAGGCGCCGCTTTCCACGCCCTTGCCGAGGGTGTGTCCGTGGGAGAGGAGCGCCCGCCCGAGCGGTGCGGGGGCTTGGACAGCATCCCAGCGGCGGCCAGCGGGCAGTAGGGCCGCACCGCGAGTCCAGTCCGTCACGACCGTCTCAGGGGCGCGATCGGTTAGGGATCGGGCGATGGCGAACGGCGTTGGTGGGTGATAATGGGGCATATGAGTCGGACCTCCGACGTCCGGCAAGGCCCCGGGGATTCCCGCTGTTGGCGCAGCGGCCCGGGGTCGATTTCTTGTGTGTGGGGGGCGTGGGCTTAGGGGTGCCCGGCTATGTTCATTCCGACCGTTTCGTCGCCGAGCGGTTGCGCTTGCCGGTGGTGCGGCGGATCTTGGCGTTGCCGGTGACTCTGGTGGGCTGGCAGGAGGGCTTAGGCGCGCGGGGCGGGTGCGTGTCTGAGACCGTGGGTTGGTCTTCACGAGCGAGTTCAGCGCACGGCTGAAGAGAACGGTGCATCGTAGACCGGTCCGCGTTGGTCGAAACGTCCCATTCGGGAAATGCCTGTACGGAATCGTCCATAACGCTGCCGGTGACGGTGGCCGCAGCAGCGATCCTGCGGGCGTCTTCAGCAGCCCGCTGGAACTGCGCGCGAACGCGCTGGTGCTTCGTCGTCATCGAAGTGGCCTCCCGGACGAAAGAGAAGCCGACCGGGAGCGGTCGTCAAAAGGCGTGCGCGCAGGGTGGGTGCGTGAACTGGGGGGCGTGCGAGTGATTGCAAGCCTCGGACGTGCGCAGTGGCTCATGCCACACTGCAGCCACCAGCAGCCCTCAGGAGGCACACCGATGGCGTCTAGGAACATCGAGCCCAACCGTCGGCTGGCGAAGTTGATGGAAGAGGCCGGGTTCTCCAACAAGGGTCTGGCCAGCCGCGTTGTCAGGCTGGGGAAGGTACGCGGTGCCCCTCACCTGCGGTACAACCACAGTTCCGTGGCGCGGTGGTTGCGCGGAGAACAGCCCCGCCGTCCCGTTCCGCAGATCATCGCCGAAATTTTCACCATCGAGCTGGGACGTCGTATAACAGCCGCCGACATCGGCATGTCCGCACCGGTCGTTCCGCCCGATATTGGGCTGGAACTGCCAACTTCCCGGAGCGCGTGCGTCCAGGTCGCGTCCCAGCTGTGGAGGGCCGACGCTGAACAGCAGCGGCTGCTTGTCGACGCTGACTTCGATCCAACTGCCTTCGCTTCGGCCGCGCTCGGCTGGCTCGTAGGTCCCTGGGATTCGCAGCCCACGCCGGCTGCGGGCCGACGCATCGGCACCGCTGATGTCGAGGAGATCAGGCAGGTTACCAACGCCTTCCGCATCCTGGACAACCGGCTCGGCGGCGGCCATGTCCGCGGTCCCGTGGTGGAGTACCTGAACACGCATGTCGCGCCCCTGCTGCGCGACGGGCGTTGCACAGAGGAAGTCCGGCCACAGTTCTTCGCCGCCGTTGCCGACCTGACCAAGCTGGCCGCGTGGCTGTATCACGACATGGACAAACAAGGGCTCGCGCAGCGGTACCTGATCCAAGCCTTGGCTTTGGCCAAGGTCGCCGACGACTACGGGCTCGCAGGGGAGATTCTGGCCGCGATGAGCCAGCAGGCCCAGTACGTGGCGCAGTCGCGGCGGGCCGTCGAACTGGCCCGTGCCGCCCAGTCCGCTGCACAGCGGGCGGGAATGCCCGTGTTGTTAACGGAGTGTCAGGTTATGGAGGCCCACGGGTACGCCGCCCAGCAAGAGGCCCGAGCGTGCGCGTTGGCGCTGACCAGGGCCGAAAAGAGCTACGAGCGCGCCGCCGACACTGAGATGCCGGCATGGCTGGACTACTTCGACGAGGCGTACTTCGCCGCGAAGATCGCGCACTGCTTCCGCGAACTCGGCCGAGGAGAAGAGACAGAACAGTACGCGTTGCGGTCGCTGGACATGGACCCGTCTTACCGGCGGGGAAAGACCTTCAACATCGCTGTCCTGGGGACGGCGCTGGCCCTCCAGGGGAAGGTCGACGAAGCCTGTGCCCACGTTCGGACTGCTATCGACATGGCAGTCGCGCTCACTTCGTCCCGCGTGTACCGGTACATCGGCGACGCTTGCCGCGCGCTGAGCCCGTACGCTGCGGAACCCGATGTGCGGGAACTCATGGAGTACGCCGAGGATCGGTTGCCTGATCTGCGAGTACGTGAAGAACGCCCATGATCGTGGCGGCACCGACGATTTCGCCGCGCTTGATGAGCTCCTGAGCCTCCTGTAGCGGCACCCACCGGATCGCTTCGGCTTCGTCGATGTGTGGTTCGCCGACCAGTTCGGCGCCCCGTGCCAAGTACAGATCCTGGGGTGCGTCGGCGGACCCGATCATCGGCTGGAAGGAGAACAAGAACTCCAGGTTGCGGGGGCGCCAACCCGTTTCCTCTTCCATCTCCCGTGCGGCGGCCGCGGCCGGGTCCTCGCCGGGGTTGACGTATCCGCCGGGGATCTCCCAGTCCCATTGGTCGATGATGAACCGGTGGCGCCATATCAGCAGCACGTTCTCGCCGGCGTCGTCCAGCGCGATCGTCATAACGCATCGAGGGAGCCGAACGACGTACTGGTCGAATTGGACGCCGTTGGGCAGTTCAACGCTGGCGATCGACAGGCGGATGTGGCGATTCTCGTCGACCACACGCTCGCCGTGGATCTTCCACTTGGTTCGTTCGGACGAGGAGTCGTGCGTCACGGCTCGACGCTACAGCGTCGTGAACGATGACCGCACCCGATCTCCGCCGTGCTCGCAAACGTGCCGCACGGCCGCAGCCGAGAAACACGGTCTCCGCCCCCGCGTCCGCGGTCACCGCTACGATCCCCGTCCCGGCGATCTTGGCGGGCGGGGCGGGCGCGGCCAGAACAGGCGGCTGTGACGCCGCTGCTGGCCGGTCCTGGGCAGCGGGTGGCGATGGTCGCCCCCTGTTGAGCGGCGCCCTCACAGATGAGTGGTTGCGAGTCTGGTGCGGAGCCAGCGGAGTGCGGCTTCGCCCTTGGCCCGTTGGTGCTGCCTCAGTCCCGGGATGTTGGGCGGGGCGGTGCGGAGGGACTGGGTGAGGAAGTCGCCGGCGAGGGCGGCGAGCACCGCGTTGGCCTGATCATCGGGCACGTTGCGGGAGCGGGGGAAGGCGTGCCAGATCGGTTCGGGGTCGATGCGACTGGAGGCGGCCACGGATGGCAGCATCAGCAGCAGGTCGGTCCATGGGGTACTGGCCACCGCGTACGCCCAGTCCACGACCTTGACGCCGCCGGCGGTGATCAGGATGTTGTCGGCCCGCAGGTCGGTGTGGCTGAGCGTGTTCCCGGCCGCCGCGGCGGCCCAGTCCGCTTCGAGCGCGGCGAGCTGGTCCAGGTTGTCGCGGGCCCAGGCGGGGAGCCTGTCGACGGCTTGGGGAGTGCCGCCGGTGCGGTCTCCGGCGAGGCGCCGCCAGGAGGAGAAGTTGTCGGCCAGGTCGACGCCGATCGGGAGGGTGCCGTCCGGCGCGGGCGTGAGGGCGTCGGCCATCACTGCCAGAGCTTGGACGACGAGGTCGAGGTCGTCGCGGCGCCAGGGTTGGGCGGGCATGCGCCCGTCGATGTCGTCGAGGGCGAGCGCGACCCACCCCTCGGCGTCGTAGGTCCAGCGCAAGCGCGGGGCGGGCGCCGCGTCGGGCAGCGCGGCGGTGGTGGTGGCCTCGCGCCGGTACAGATCTGGTGCGTGCGGGTCGCGGTCGGCGGAGATCGCCTTGAGGAAGATTCGGCGGCCGTCTTGCAGGGTCAGGCGGGAAGCCATGCCAGGGGACCAGCCGCCTGTTTGGCGGTCCTCGCGGGCGACGTCGGCTCCCATCGCGTGGGTGAACGCCTCCCGCAAGGGACGGGGCAGGTCGCCCCAGCCGATCCGGCGGGTGTGGCGGAGCGGGCTCGGGGGCGCAACGGGGTGGCCGGCCACAAGATCCCCCTTCAGGCGCGTATTCCAGCACGTTCGATGTCCAGCAGCAGGAGGACCGGCAGAGCGGTCGCCGAGCGCTCGAAGTGCGGACAGGCCGGCGTTAAACCTGGCCGGTTCCGTTGCAGCCCGGGCACGGGCGTTCCTCTTGCCGGTTGTCGTTGTTGAAGGTCTGCTTGCCCGTGCCGTTGCACATCGAGCAGGTCACCTTCTTGCTGTGCTTGCCCACCTACAACTCCTGGACGGGACGGTCGGGACGGTCGAGCCAGACGTGCGTGCCGTGCGGGGTCACCGACAGGCCGAAGCGGGATTTGTCCGGGCGGCCCCACGCCACCCACCGGTGGTAGGCCGTTGCGATCTCGTCCCACAGGTTGCGCGGGCCGCTCTGGGTGACCTCCGCCCCGGGGCGGCCGGGGGCAGCGACGACGAGTGCGTGGGAGTCGCCTTGGCGTGCGCCGAGCCGGTAGGTGCCGTCCGCGTTGGTGAACCCGCCGCCGGATACGCCCGGCAGCAGTCCGGCGATCGCCACGGCCAGGCCGTCGCCCGCCGCCCCGAGCTCGCGCGGGTCAAGGCAGGTCCACGTTTCCCGCGGCTCTCCGGTGAGCGGCACCGCTGCCGGGCGCTGGTCGCGCATGAGCATGAAGGCGCACCGGTCGCCGATCGGGCCGGACGCGGTCCCGTCGGCCGTCACGGTGAGCCGGACCAGGTGCCCGGACGTCCAGCCGGGCGTCCACGGCGCGACGATGACCCCGCCGGGACGGGTTTGCTCCACCCACGCGTACGGCACCGTGGCCACGCCGCAGGTGACGTGCACCCGGTCGTAGGGGGCGGCGGGCTCATAGCCGTCGGCGCCGTCTGCGACGACCACGGTCGGCGACAGTCCGGCGGCGGTCAGGTTGGCGCGCGCCTGGGCGGCGAGGGCGGGGTCGATCTCGACGGTGACGACGTCGGCGCCGAGGGCGGTCAGTAGCCCGGCGGTCCATCCGGTGCCGGTGCCGATTTCCAGCACCTTGTGTCCGCGCTCGACGTCGAGGAGTTCCAGCATGCGCCGGACGAGGCTGGGGGCCGAGCAGGAGCAGGTGGGCAGGGCGGCCGGGTCGGCGCCGGTCTTGTCGGCCAGGTCGACTGCGCCGTCGTTGAGCTGGGTGACGATCGCCCGGTCGTCGTTGACGGCCTGCCACCATCGGTCGGGGTCGGTGGTCCGGTCGATCCAGGAGTCCGGGTCGTCCACGATCGCGCCCACCATGGCGACGTCCGGAATGAACAGGTGCCGGGGCACGGCCGAGACGACGGTGTCGGACACGACGACGTCACCTCCAGCAGAAGCGGGCACTCCGAAGGTATCGAGGGCAGGGCCTGCCGGAAGGTGCCAGTTCACTTGCCTACTCCAGCGGCCTGTAGCCGGGGTGGCGGTCGCCGCCGGGCCGCGTGTCATCGACAACGACTGGTCGGCGGACCGTCGCTCGGCATCACCCGCCCGTGTGGAGGGCGCGGCTCAGGGCGAGGGCGGCGGTGCGGACGGCGGGGGAGTAGCGGGCGGGATGCATGCGGCTGCTCCACCCTGACAGCGACAGGGCCGCGATGGCGTTGCCGTCGGGGCCCAGGACGGGGCTGGCGACGCAGGTGATGCCGGGACCGGACTCCTCACGGTCGTAGGCGACGCCGTCGCGGCGGACGCGGCGCAGTTCGCGCGCCAGCAGGCCGGGCGCGGTGATGGTGCGTTCGGTGAGGCGGGGCAGGTCGCCCCGCAGCATGCGCTCGACGGTCGCGGAAGGGGAGAAGGCGAGGATCGCTTTGCCGACGCCGGTTGCGGCCGCGGGCACCCGGCCGCCCACGGAGGATGGGAGCGGCGGTCCGCCAGGTGTGGTGAGCTTCTCCACGTAGACGACCTCGCGGCCGTCGAGCACGGCCAAGTGCACGGTCTGGCGGGTCGCCTCGCGCAGGTCGGACATGAAGGGGACGGCGGCCTCGCGCAGGACGCGCTGGCGCGGCACCCGCTGGCCGATCTCGAACAGGGCCAGACCGAGACGGACCTTGCGTCCGTGCCGCTCCAGCAGGCCGGTCCGCACCAGGTCGCTGGTGATCCGGTGGACGGTGGACTTGGGCAGGCCGGTGCGGCGGGCGAGCTCCGCCGCGCCGACGGCGTCGTCCCCGGCGCGGAACGCCCCGAGGAGCGCCGCGATCCGAGCGGACAGCGTGTCCTCGTCCCTGCGCGGGATCATGGGCGCCATCGTATGTCGTCCCGTCAGACGGGACGAACGCCGATCTCCCCAAAGGCGTCGGAGCCGGGGGACGCGGCGGAAACGACAGAGAAGACCGTCGCCGGAAACGTGGTGTTCCAGCGGCGAGGGTTTCGTCGGCATGCGGCCCGCGCCGCCGGATGCGGTCGGCTTGCATCCGACCGGCCTTCCTTGCCGCGCCAGTACGGCGGCCAGGTCCGTCGCGCGCCACTATGACGCCTGCGTGCGTGACATTGACCAGCGCACGCGTGGGACCGCCGATATGACGGCTGCCGTGCCGCCGTCGTGCCCCTGCGCCTGGTCTCCGGTGACGGTCTTGAAAGGGCAGGCAGAACCGTGCTGGTCGGAACGTCTCGTGGTCGGTCCATGCCGATGACGGTTCGGTGTGGCGGCCGGCGGCGGCATGCCCGTCTGCGTTCTAGGAGGACTTCGCGCGGCGGCGGCTGCTCCAAGCGAGGCACCCGCCCGACGTGATCGCCAGAGTCGGGCCGCCGATCATCAAAGAAAGGGACAGGCGCCTGTCGGCGGCCTTCTGCTCTTCGTATGTGCGCTCGGTGGAGCTGTACTCGGAAAACGCGCGGCAGACGTCGTGGGGCGACATCACGTGGTCGCCGCATCGAACGGTGTCACAGCCAATCGTGATCAACCCGACGGCGAGGAGAACGATGCCGCCGATGAGGCCCAAGAGAGCGTAGGTGCGGGCCTCAATCATGTGCATCACCTGTATCGGCTTCCAGGGGATTTCTTGAGCGTCACGCTATTCATGTCGACTTGCAGTGCTCTGTCAGAGTCCTGTCCACGCCGGTCAGCGCTGAATTCACGATGAGCGCCCCCTACGGAGAACCCACGTCACCGCGCCTGCGGATGCTCGCGGAGCGGGCAACCGGATGCGTCCGCGTTGCCGAGACCGCCGGGCGGGCGACCCGGGCGCCGGAGCGCTGAAGCGCCCCGGGGCAAGGTGATCACATCTGCCTGTGCCGGCCGCCGTTTCGTGCGCCCGCGGAACGAGCCGGTGACGCCGATCCGATTCGACCTGAGCTCAGAGTGCGGGAGCCGTGATCTGCTGCGGCTTGCCGTGGTCGTGCAGCGTGAGCTTCGCTTTGAATTTCACGAGCGCTCCTTGCGTCATGTCCTCGTTGCCGACGGGGAATTCGCTTTCGACTTCCAGCAGCCGGACGCGGTCCTGTTCGTCCACGGAGAGAGTGAGGTTGATGATCGCGTCGCCCGGATAGACCTTGCGGGCGAGCTCGCGGAGGTCCGGCTCCTCCTTGAGGCACTCGTCCACCGTGCAGGTGACCCCGTACCGGCGCAGCCGCAGGCCGGACGCGGTGGTCGGGGTGGGCGTGCCGACCAGGGGGCCCTTGCCTCGGATCATCGCCGCAAGCATGGTCGTCTTCAGCATCGTCACGGTGCCCGCCGGATCGAGCCTGCGGTCCCCCACCACCGTCGTCGCCGCGGTGACCATGCGCCAGCGCGACGATTGCAGCGTGTTGCGGACGTAGGTGCGGCCGCCCAGCACGATCACCCGGACGGACCCGGTGCGGACGACCTTCCTCTCCGTATACGGCTTTGTCACGGTGGTGGTGACCGACCGCAGGTCCAGGTCAGTGGCGGACTGGTCGGGCGCGGAGCGCTGGGTGCCGCGCATCTGCGCGTTCATCCTGAACGGGGGGATGCTTCCGGCGTGCGCGAACACGTCGACCTCGACGTCCGCCCAGTGCGGCCGCTCCAACCCGGGGAGAACCTTCTCGTCCAGATGCCGGAAGGCTTTCACCGTGGGGTCCACGTAAACCTCTCCCGAGCAGCCGGTGAGAACAACCGCCAGGGCCGCCAGTACGGCGCCTGCGGCACGCCGCTTCATCAGGTCCTCCTCTGGGATGCTCCGGTCACCGGTGGCGGATGATGACCGGGGTGCCGGTGATCTGCAGGGACTGGCCCGGCCGGACGGGCCGGGGCGCTTCGCCGATGCGTTCGGCCTCGTAGGCCGTCGGGCCGGCGGGGTAGCTGACCGAGCCTTGTGCGGTCCACCGGATGAGGGCGTACTCGCCCGACGCGTAGACGAAGCCGCACTGCCACATCTCAGGAGGCAACCCGTCGGCGGTCCCGTGGCCGCAGAACCGAATGGACGCCCCCTTCAGCCATCCGACGAGTTGCGTCACGGCGCGCCCGGCAGGGGTCGGCGGTTCTCCTGCGTCCTGGAGCCTGAGTCCGAGGTTCGCGTCGCCCCAGCCGTAGTAGTAGGAACGCCCGAGCCGGTTGTAGAGGCCCATCAGGTAGTAGCGGGTCACCCAGTCGGCGGCCTCGCGTGCGGTACCGGGGAACGGCGGCTCCGGCTCCGGTTCCTCCGTGGTCTCGGTGTCCCAGATCGGCTTGTCGACGCCGTGGGCGGCCAGCACCGAGCGCGCCGTGGCGACCATGGCCTCGGCCCGCTCCGGCCAGCCGATCACGTCGTCGGTGCCGTCCTCGTAGAGGTGGACGGCGACCCGGTCGGCGTAGGAGTAGCCGCCGAGCGAGGCGAACCGGCTCATCCAGGTCCGCGTCTGCGCCCGGTGCAGCATGGTCGCGCTCGGGCTGATCACCAGGGCGGACGGGTCGACCGACTTGATGATCTGGTAGGCCCGGCGCGCCATCTCCACCATCTGCTCGACGGTGCCGCCGTAGAAGCCGGGATGCGTGGCCTCGTTCCACAGCTCGTACGCCTCGATACGACCCTTGTATCGAGTGGCCACGCGGCGGACGTAGTCGTCCCAGTCGCGCAGGTCGTCCGGCGGTTCGATGGTGCAGGGCTCCTTGTACCTGCAGTGGACGCCGTCCGGGTTGGCCCACAGCGGGGTCTGGCCCATCGTGTACAGGACCGGCAGCCCCTTGGACCGGGCCCCGTCGACGAGCTTGTCGAGCGTCGACCAGTCGTACTCGTCCTGCCTCGGTTCGATCTTCGACCAGCGCGTCGCGTCGTCCCGCAGCCGGACCGCCCCCACGTCGATGGTCGGCATGCTCCCGTCGGTGACGCCGACGATGTCGACGCCGAAGCCGACCTTGCCGACGGGGACCGGCGGATCGGCGGTCCAGCCGCTCGACCGGACCGACGCGTCGGCGACGCCGGATCCCCCCACCGGAGCGCCGGCCTCCGCGACGGTGATCGCCGTTAACGCGGACAAGGCCGCGATCGCGGCGGCGACGCGGACGGCGTTCCGGAGCATGCGACATCCCCCCGTTCGTTCCGCTGATGGCCGGTGCGCCCCCGCAGCCGGCCGGGAGCGTCGGGTCCGCGCCCCCGAGGCGGACCCGCACCAATCGGTAGCGCGCCGCGGCTATCCGATCGCTATCCGACTCCTGTCTGCGCTGGTCAGGCCGCCCGGCCGAAGCGGATCAGGACGGGACGCTCGCTGATCACCACGGTCTGCCCGGCGCGCACGGGCACGGACCGGCCGTCGAGATGGTCGACGCGCCGCGCACCGGGCTCCAAGGCCATAGCGGCGGTGCCCTCCGCCGTCCAACGCACGGCGACCTCCTCGCCGCCGCGCGCATCGGGAAGTCTGAACCGGCACTGCCACGCCCCGTCCGGCAGCCCGTTGGCCCGGCCCTGCCCGCACGACCGCACGGACGCCCCGTCCAGCCACTTCTGAAGGCGATCGATGAACAGGGCCGCCCGCGTCGGCGGGCTTCCCTCCACTTGAAGCACGAGGGGCAGGCCTTGGATGCCCCAGCTGTAGAAGTACATGCGGGCGTAACGGGCGTACAGGCCCGCCAGGTAGAAGCGCACCGCGTAGTTGTTGGCGTCCTCCTCCCGCAAGGGGCGCTCCGTGGGGATGGAGTGACCGGGCCCCGTCGCCCACATGGGCAGATGGACCCCCGCATTGTGCAGCGTGTTGTAGATGAGGACGGCCAGCTCCGTCATCTCCTCGGGACGGCCCGTGTTGCGGCGCGGATGCAGCTTGACGGCTGCGGCGTCGCAGAAGCGGTAGCCGCCCAGCCGCGCGAACCTCGCCAAGTCCTGGCGTCCCCGGAACGTCCACAACTCCCCGAAAGAGGGGCACACGACGGTGGCCCGCGGGTCCACCTTCTTGATGATGGCGGCGGCCCGATGCGTCATCTCCACAAGGGTCGCCATGTCACCCGTGTAGTGCTCGGGTGTGTTGGCGTAGTCCCAGATCTCGTAAGCGCCGATACGCCCCTTGTAACGGGACACCACCGCCCGCACGTACTTGTCCCAATCGGCGAGGTTGCGCGGCGGGGCCGTCCTCGAACCGTCGTCATACGCGCTTCGGGGGGCGTCGGGGGCCGCCCAGGACGGGGTGATGCCCATCGTGTACAGGATCGGAAGGCGCCTGCGTTCCGCCCCCGCCACCATCCGGTCGAGGTTGTCCCAGTAGAACGAGTCAGGACCGATGTGGATGTTCGCCCAGCGGGTGCGGCTGTCCCAAAAGCGGGCCGCTCCGATGCGGAACTCCGGCATGGCGCCGCTCTTGGTTCCGATGGTCGTGCCGAAGAAGGTCGCCGGCAGCCGTCGCGGCGGTCTCTCCACCCAGGCGGGCCCGGGGACGAACTGCACGCCTGACCGCTGCTGCGACGCCTCGGTGGTGAACCTGTCCGCCGCGGCCGCCCCGCCGGCGCAGACCGACAGAACCATCGCCGCCACCACCCCGATGGCCCTGACCCGCCTGCCGTCGGAAGCGGACGCGACCGCGCCGGACCCGACTGCGGCGGGCTTGGGAACGTCAGGCGCGGGAGCACCGAGCGCGGCTGCGGGAGGCTCGGCCGCACCGGCTGCATCAGACCCGGGCGCCGCTGCGGGGCGTGGTTCTCGAGGGCGGGGTGGGACGGCGTCGGGCGGCTGAGAGGCGCAGTCGTCTCTCAGGATCATCTCGTCAGGTCGCGCAACCGGGCCGTCGGTTCCAGGCCCGTCGCCTCCACCAGCAGCGTGCGCCCGCTGCGGTAGACCTCCAAAGCCTCGGTGCGCCTCCCGCAGCGGTACAGGGCCAGCATCAACTGGGCGCGCAGCTGCTCGCGGAGCGGATGCTCGGACACCAGCGCCGACAGCTCCGCGACGACGGCCGTGTGCCTGCCGAGCTCCAATTCGAGGGCGAGGCACTCCTCGATCGCCGTCAGACGCAGCTCGTCCAGCCGGGCCGCCTCGCGGGGGACGAACACCGCGCCGGCGCCGTCCAGCGGCTGCCCCCGCCACAGCCCCAGCGCCTCCCGGTACTCGGCGACCGCCTCGTCCGGCCGCTGATCGGCCCGGTTCCGGGCGCGTTCGATCCGTTCGGTGAATTCGGCGACGTCCACCGTCACGGAAAACCGCGGGGAGTCGGTGCGAAGCACGTAGCCGGGCGGACTGGTCTCGATCAACACGCCGGCGTCGCCCAGCGATTTCCGCACCCGATGCACCAGCGTATGGACCTGCGTGCGGGCGGAACCGGGCGGCAGATCACCCCACAGCTCGTCCACCAGCCGGTCGATCGACACCACGCGGTCCGCGCTGAGCAGCAGCGCCACGAGCAGCGCACGCTGCCTGCCGCCTCCGAGCTGCACCGGCCGGTCGCCTATCCGCACCTCGACCGGGCCCAGCACCGAGAAGACGACGTCGAGCATGCAACTCCTCCAGCCCCAAGCGCGCGGTGGGCACGCACCAGCCGCGCCGTGTCCTGATTCGGTCCCGGCATCCGCCAATGCCGCGCGTCCAGTGAACTCATCCCTGATAGTAAAGGCCGAGACGCCGTCGATCAGCGGCCGATTGCACAGTGCGAGGAACAGGCGGGTCAATGCTCACGACGGGTCGAAATGCAGAGGGATGTTAGTGATCTTGAGTCGGTCGTCCCGCGCGAGCCGGAAAATGCTCTCGTCTTTACCAATACGCCGAACCTGCGAGGTGGGCTCCCCAATACGAGACGCAGGAGGCGGAAGGCGTCCGTCCGGCTGTCCGTCGTCGACGTCATGGACGTGACGGCCGGCGGCTCCGTCGTTCGCGTTGCAAGCGTTCATGGCCGCCACCAGGGGTCTTGAGCGGCGCGGGTGGCCTGGGCGCTCCGGCCGAGCCGGACGGCGGCAGCGGCCGGGCGACGCTTCAGGCACTGCGAGGTCACGGAAGCGTCGTCCCGGCCGTAGATGCCGGGCCACCGAACGACCTTCGTTGTCGGCGGTCAGATTGCTCAACATGGCCACGGCCCCAGCCATTGCCGTGGAAACCGGAACAGCCGCGACTGATGAGCTGATGACCCTGGTCTGAGCGAGGCAGCGATACGTTCAGCCGAACAATATGCAGAAGAAGGCGAACACTGAAGCCGCGTCCCTCCCTGAGAGAGCACAAACAGCAGGCTTCAACCGCCACCTACAGTTTGATCCCGAACTTGGCCGACGCCTCTTGGGCAGGCCCGGATGCCGCATCGATGATCGGCCGCTTGATCATTGGAACACGTACCCGGCATCACGTCCGCAGGCCCCTGACGCCGGTTTCAAGCGGTGCCGGCGGTGTCGAGCACGGTGGCGCGGAACGTCGCCACCAGGGGTCGCAGGTCGACCCGGTGCCATGCGGCCCACAGCCGGACGCATGTGTCGTGCCAGGGCAGCTCGCGCACCGCGACGTCCTCCGTGGTGGCGCGGGCCATGCTCCGCTGCACGAGCGCCAGTCCGAGCCCGGAGGCGACCAGGCCGAGCGCGGTCAGCGGCTCGGCGGCGTGGAGGCGGATGTCGGGCGTGAAGCCGGCCGCCGTGCAGGCGGCGATGAACGTGTCCCGCCAGGCGGGGTCCTGGGGATCCTCGACGGCGATCCACGGTTGACCGTCGAGGTCGCTCGGGGTCACGTCCTCCTTGTCGGCGAGCGGATGCCCCGCGGGCAGCGCGAGCAGCAGCCGGTCCTCGACCAATGGCGCCGCCAGCAGGTCGGGGTCGTCCTCGACCGGAGGCTCATGGACGAACGCGATGTCGAGGCTGCGCTGCCGCAGGCCTTCGAACTGCTCGTCGGGGGACAGGCTGTACAGGGCGATGTGGACGTCGGGGCTGTCGCGGCGCAGGGCGCGCAGCGCGCGGGGCAGGATGCCGGTGTGCATGGCGTCGGCGACATAGCCGATGCACAGGCCGCCCTCTTCTCCGCGGCCCAGGCGGCGGCCCAGATTCTCCAGCCGCTCCGCGTGCCGCAGCAGCGCGCGGGCCTCGGCGAGGAAGACCCTGCCGTCGGCGGTCAGCCGGATCCGCTGCTGGCCGCGCTCGAACAGCGTGAGACCGAGCTTCTTCTCAAGCTGCGCGATCTGCCGGCTGAGCGGCGACTGGGAGATGTGCAGCCGCTCGGCGGCCCGGCCGACGTGCTCCGTCTCGGCGACGACGACGAAGTAGCGGAGTTGTCGCAGGTCGAG
Source organism: Actinomadura rubrobrunea NBRC 15275 (assembly GCF_001552235.1). Taxonomy (NCBI): domain Bacteria; kingdom Bacillati; phylum Actinomycetota; class Actinomycetes; order Streptosporangiales; family Thermomonosporaceae; genus Actinomadura; species Actinomadura viridilutea. The sequence goes on from NZ_BCQU01000048.1 coordinate 15,638, forward strand.
CATTTAGACCTCGAAGGACTCAAGTGTGTCCGAGTAAGTCTTGGACAGTCTCAAGTGGGGAGCCTAGCCTCGAACCCGCCAGACCGACGGACCGCGCACACCACGCGGAAGGCGCGTCCGTCGCAGTTCGTAAGCAGTTCGTAACCAAGGATGCGAACCATGTCGATCAAGTCGTTGCTGCCCGGCCGCCTGGGCTTCGGCACGACGAGGCCACGCCTTCCGCCGTGGGTACAGAGACGTCGCCGCACGGCGGACGCAGCCGGCCGTCACCTGCGGCGCTTGCGCGCCACACCCAAGAGCACAAAGGAGCACTGATCACCATGCAGGTCGCTTTGGAGGGCAGGACCGCTCTGGTCACCGGTTCCACCCAGGGCATCGGCGCGGCCATCGCCGAAGGGCTCGCGGCTGCCGGCGCGCGCGTCGCGGTGAACGGACGGGACGCCCGGCGTACCGAGGAGGCGGTGGAGCGGCTGCGCGGGCAGGTCCCCGACGCGCAGCTGCTCGCGGCGCCCGGCGACCTCGCCACCGACGAAGGGTCGGCGCAGGTTCTGGACCGGCTGCCCGACGTCGACATCCTCGTCAACAACCTCGGCATCTTCGGCTCGCGTCCGGCGCTGGAGATCGAGGACGAGGAGTGGCGCCGCTACTTCGAGGTGAACGTACTGACGGCGGTGCGGCTCATCCGTGCCTACCTGCCGGGGATGATCGGTCGGGGATGGGGCCGGGTAGTGAACATCGCCAGCGACTCGGCGGTGGTGATCCCGGCGGAGATGATCCACTACGGCATGACCAAGACGGCCCTGCTCGCCGTGACCCGCGGTTTCGCGAAGGAGGCGGCCGGGAGCGGCGTGACGGTCAACTCCGTGATCGCCGGTCCGACGCACACGGCCGGGGTCGAAGAGTTCGTCTACGAATTGGTCGACAAGGACCTGCCATGGGAGGAGGCGCAGCGGGTGTTCATGCGCCAGTACCGGCCGCAGTCCCTGCTCCAGCGGCTCATCGAGCCGGAGGAGATCGCCAACATGGTGGTCTACCTCAGCTCGCCGTTGGCGTCGGCCACCACCGGAGGGGCGCTGAGGGTCGACGGCGGCTACGTCGACTCCATCCTCCCGTAGCGCGCGGCATGAACCTGCTGCCTGGCGGCTGACAACCATTCATACACATACGGCAGGTCGGCCGCCCATGATTGTGTCGTCCGAACACGCACGCCCGGAGGCGATCAGCGTCCACCGAAGCCAGTTCCTGGACCTCTCGACCTGAGTCGGCGCAACATCGCAGCTCTGAGGGGGCCACAGCGCGTTCGGAAGTCGCCAGTGCGCAGCCGCCGTGACTCCTCGCCACGTCGCAGACCCCGTGCCGATCCACACTCGCCGCGTCCGGCCCCGCCAGGTCCCCGCGCAACTCGGCGCGTCACACTGGGGCGAGTTCGTCCACCAGTCGCGCGACCTCCACCTCGACGCAGGCGGTGAAGCGGGTACGGACGAGCGAACGGGTCGCGTGGCCGGGCCCGTCCAGCGCCAGCATGCTGGGCCCGACGACCCGCGCGGTGGAAAGCGGAGGTCGCGTCCCATGAGGCCTACTCGGTCTGCGCTCCACCCGTCAGCGACGCCCTCAGTGAGCAGGCTTGGACAGCTCGCGACATCCTGTCGTCCAAGCAGCGGATCGGTGACTTCACATCCCCTGGGCCAGAGGCTTGCCCGGCCAACGAAAGCGGGCGTAGGCGACCACTAGCGTGAATACCGTGTGGTGCACACCCAGGTGATCGTACGGCCGCCGCCCGCGTTGGATATCGCGTCTTTCTGGGCTGCGGCCCGCGTGGCGCCGCTGCCGCCCCAGTACCTGTTGGTCTTCGGGTTGTATGCGACCGCGCCGCAGCCGTTGACGAAGGTCGTGAGGACCTTGCAGCCGGACGCAGGGCACGCCTTCAACGCCCGCTGCCTTGCCGCGGCCGCGGACTTGTAGTCCCAGGCTCTGCCAACGGCGCCGTTGGGGGCTACCGCGATGGCCCCGTAGTTCATCGGCGGCGGTGAGTACGTGGGGACCGGGATGGACGGCACCGTGGGCGGACTGAAGGACCGGGGGTTGAAGGTCGGCGGATTGAAGGTGGGCGGGCTGTAGGTCGGCGGAGGCGGGAGGTCGGGGATCGTGGGCGTCACGGAGGCCTGTTTGCTCGACTTGTGGGCCACGAACCACCACCGCACGACGGCCCCTGCCCCGATCAGCAGCACCAAAGCACCAAGGAGCGCGATGATGACGACGGCCGGGTTGGTGTTCGGCGGCTGAGGGCCGGGCGGCCGCCATCCCGGCGGGCCGGGAGGCATCGGCGGGCCGGGCGGGCCCGAAGGAGGGCCGTAACCGGGTGGATGGCCGCCATGCGGTGGCTGTGGGGGTTGCACCGTGTCCGCTCCCCAAGATGCATCGATATGCAGAAAATCATAGCGATTTTCCATGGCCAGAACGCATCGCTGCCGCGTCCGGCCAGACGACTACAGATGCCGCGCGCACGCATCACGATCGTCACCGAGTTGCATGGCGTTGTCGCCGCCAGGACGCACCCAGGAACGCCGCGGGGAGGCCCCGGCTCGCAGCAGTCACCGAGGTCGGCGTGAGCAGGACGGGGAGCGGCAAACCCCGCCCCCACACAGGGGACACGAACACGATGAGGCTGTGGGACGTTGCTGTGCACCAGGCCGACCGCCGCCCATCCAGATCGTCTCGCCCGCTGACGACGTCCGCACACATTCAGCTCGGACGGGCGGACACTGGACGCCTACGACAACCCGTACGCGGACGACCGAGCGGGGGAGTCCAGTTTCCGCACCTTGGATGCCACCACCGGAGGCACCTCGATACCTATCCCTGCCCCGGAGATGTCGGTCCGTCCGTCGCCGATCGTCGCCAGTGACGGCGGGCGCATGGTCGCCATCGGAAATGACTATGGTCAGCTCGCGGTCTGGGACCTCGCGACCCGTCGTTGGTTCGACCTGAACGACGGCGCCGACGGCAACATCAACGCCATGGCCGCGAGCCCGGACGGGCGCCTCTTGGCCACAGGTGGAGGCTGTGGAAGACCCAGACGACCGCCCCGACTTGAAGGGCAGGGGTGAGGTTGTGGGACCTCCACAAGCACTCACTGATCACCAAGCAGCCGATGTTCTTCTGCAGTACGCGGTGACCGCCATGACCTTCAGACCCGACGGCAAGACCCCGGCCGCCGGATCGGCCGGACCGCTCGGCTCTGGAACGTCTCCGACCGCCGACCGCTCGGCCCATCGATCACCGGGCTGACCAGCGCGGTCGAGTCCTTCGTCTTCGGGCCCGACAACCGCGCTCTCGCCGTCGGCATCACCGGGACGAGCGTGCTGTGGGACGTCCGCGCACGCCGACACTCGGCACGCCGCTCACCGGCCGCACCGGCAAGGTGACCAGTCCGGCCTTCAGGCCCGACACGGCGACCCTGACCACCAGCGACAAGAGCGCCACTGTGCGACGGTGGAACACAGCCATGCCCGAGGCCCGGACGAGCCCGGCACCTGGAACGCCTACAACTACGCCAACAACGACCCCGTCAACCTGAGCGACCCCGACGGCCTCATGCCGTGCGACGGGTTCGTGTGCGGCTGGCCGCCCAAGCGGCCGTCGTCGGGGGCGGCGGTGGCGGCTCTAGCGGAGGCGGAGGGTCCGGCGGCGGTGGCGGTACGTCCATCTACGGCGGCGCCCCCAGCTGCGGAGGCCCACCGGCCGGTTCCGTGCCGTCTCCAGCTCCTCCCGCACCGCCGCCCTGCAAGAGCTGGACGTGCAAGTTCAAGAAGTTCGCCGGAGACATCGGCGGTTTCGTCAGCAAGCACCGCGCCACCATCGCCTTCGTCGCGGTCGGCGTCGGCTGCGGTGCGGCCACCGGCTGGACCGGCGCCGGCGGCGTCGCCTGCGCAGCCGCCGCGGGTGCCGTCTACGGCGTCGTCAACCACGCGCAGCACACCCCAGGGACCAGTGGTCGGTGGGCGGCTTCCTCAAAGCCGGCGCCAAAGGCGCAGCCGTAGGCGTCATCACCCACGGCGCAGCCGGCCTGGCCGCCAAAGCCGCCGCACCCGTCATCCAACGCGTCGCCCCCCGCATCGCCAGCAAGATCAAGGGCTCCGGCGGCGGCAAGGGCGGCGCACCCGCCAAGGGCAATGACAAGGCCAAACCTCAACGGGTATGGAAGGGTGACCAGCGGGATCCGCAAGGGATCGTGGCTGCAGGCGGATTCCGTGCGCGCGGCGGGACGGAGGATCTTTACGAGTATGTCGCTCGCAACCGGCCTTCGGATACGTCAGCACGTCAAAGAGCGAATCCGTCGCGCGGGACTACACCGCCAAGCCGTCGAGCAGGCGTGGGCGGGTGTACGAGATTGTCACACCAGAAGAGGGTATAGATGTCAATAAGACCATCAAGGCACCATATCCCGCGGAGCGCGAGATCGCCTTTCGTGATCTGATTCCACTGAAGCACATCAAACGGCCTAGGAGGTAAATCAACGGACGTCGGCTGGGCGAACCTGGGAAAATCCATATTGCGAGGGAAAATGATCGAGAGAGCCTGTCATATCTCCCGAGAGGGAGAGGGAGAGGGAGATGGCATGTTCTCGTCCCTGAAAAACCTCCCTGGGTGGATCTCTCTGCGTGATCCGCAGAATGGGGCAGAGTGGCGGGAATCTGGAGAAGATCTGTTCGATTGCCTGCAGAAGATTCGGGAAGAGCTGGAGCCGTATGGCGTTAGGCTCCGAATCAATGGTGCCAGGATTGACGCTCGCCCTTCGGTCATGTTGAGGAAGATGACCCGGAGAGGGGCGTGTATTTGCTCGGTTCGCGTCGTTTTCTGCGCAGGCTGCTGCCGAACGTGGTCAGACACAAGGTTGTCGACTTGTCCGATCCGGCTCCTCGACGCAAGGTCGGGACCGTTCGCGATCAAGAGCAATTCTATGAGAATTATCTGAAAAGACTTTGAGTCTTAATTCTCTGGCGTTGTCAACGGACTGCGCAGCTGCGTACTCGACCTCGGTCGTCGTCGAAGCATGACCACCGTATTCGCGAGTGACTCCAAGTTTGAGACGCTATTGTGGTGAGCCCGTATAGGGCATATCGCCGAGTACGAGGTACGAGCCGTAGCGAGTACTGGCCACCTTAGGCGGCCCCAGGCGCCACGAGCGTGGTTCGCGTCACCGTCGACACCGACGGCGAGCGCGGTACCAAAACCGGCACCCTTCGGGTCACCGACAACCACCCCTTCTGAATTCCCCACACTCAAGCAGTGGGTGGACGCCGGCCGGCTCAAGCTCGGCATGTGGCTGCGAACCAGCGCAGGCACCCACGTCCAGATCACCGCAGTCAAAACCACGACGCGCCATCAATGCGTCCACAACATCAACGTCACCGACGCCGACCACACCTATCCGTTGACGCCGTCCCGTCCTCATCCACAACTGCCGCCCATACGTATGAAAGCTCCTTTGGTAGGGCGTAGATGACATGCCTTAGGGGAGGCTTTCAAAGGAGTCGGCGTCAGACCAGGTGCAGCTCTCGGTAAGGCAAGTATCATCACGTGGTCAGGCAGGACGGATCGCTTCCAGCGATGCTCAACGATGCCAAGTGGGCACTTGCGGAGGATGGAGCGCACACAGAACTAGCTGAAGGGCTGTCCGTTGTATCAAACTGGTAGATGTGAGTTCGTATGACAGGTGACGAGGCACCCGGTATGGCGACAGCACGAGGGGACAAGAGGTCGCCACGCCGCTGCCGACTGGCATCGAAGGTACGCGCGCGCTTGCGGCCTGGCTCCAGGGCGACAATGTGCACGTTGCCGCAGGCGCCGGTTCACATTATGTCTCGGACGGCTATTTGCGGCGGTGGGACGTTACCGTCGGCGCCCCGCTCGGGCCGCCGATACAGGCACACAACGGCTATGTGCATTTCCTTTCTAGGATACTCCTGCGAGGCCGAGAGGTCTTGGTCACTTACGGTCCGCCGGGCATGCTCAAGATTTGGCGCCCCGCTGATGGGGCTCTTCTCGCCGAGATCGCGACCGGAATATCGTCCAAGGTCACTGGATTTGCGGCGGGACTCGTCGACGGCAGGCCGTTCGTTGCGCTGTCCTCCTACAGACAGCCAATGAGGCTGCACGCCCTGGAGGATTCGACAGAAAACCCCATCACCATCCCTGAGGCGGGTAACGGCGTCGTCCTCGGCATCGTCGGATCGCATATTGTCGCCGGACACTTCGAGCACGAACGCATGGGATTGCATACCATTCGTATGTGGAACATCTCCGGCCGTAAAGTTGGGCCGGACATTCGCGGCGAGGCAGAGGTCACCACGGTGGCGGGGAGGACCTTGCCCACCGCGTACATCGGCCGAGCGGACGGCACGGTGTCGTTGACTGATCTGGTGACAGGCCGTGACCTGTGCAATCCTTGTCGGCTGCCCAGCAGGCCGAGGGCCATGACCGTGACCGACAGCGGAGATCTGGTTGTCGGCTTCGGCAGCGATCTAGCCCGCATTCGTCCGCCGGTTCCCTGAGAGGGCACAGTAGCGTTTCAGCGGGGTTGAGTATCGCAGGTCTGTAGAACGTATGGTCAAGGCGGCTCCGAGGCCGAGTATCGGCCGGGCACGCCAAGTGCGCGGCTGAGCCACCTGCGTTCAGCGGCACGGGCGGGCGCCTTTGGGTGTTCGGCTCATGGGTGAGCCTGTCGCCCCACCCCGTGCCTTCCTCGACACGTGCGGTCGGCGACCTGTCGGCCAGCCGGCAGAACCAACAACCGGCCTTTGCGGTAGTCGCAACCACGTTCACTGTGCGGCGCAGGTTCCGACCGCGAGACGTTGATCCAGGACAATCCGCGTTGCTAGACGAGGCGGTCGTCCGTCCCAAGGCGCACCTGGATGACCGCGGGAGGTGCGGCCAGGTGCTCGAGTCTGTGGTTGTGGGGCGTTGGCCGGTCGGTGTTCACCGCGTCCGCCCACGCCCCCTGAAGACGGTGCTCGGGGCCGCCACCGCATGACACCGCTCGATGGATCGCCATGACCGCCTCGATCCACGTGAACAGTCCTGGTCGGTGCTCAACTGATACCAACGGGTGACCTTGGGTTCCCGGTGAAAGCCGGATCAGAGCCTGCGTGCACCACCTGCGCAATTTCGGCACTTCGCGCGTTCGCTGTGGGTGGCGGGATGCCCTGCAGTCGGGTGCAAATGGAAGCGTGAAAGGTCTCTTGACGGCGATTGAAGGGCGCGGATAGCTTCGCGGAAACGGCCGGAGAATGCGCATTGAACACGTTAGATTCCCTATGCTGCGCTGGAAAATGACTGAAGAGTCCGCAGACGGCAACCCCGCCAGGACACCCGACAACGAAGGAGCCTCCGTGCTGCCTGCTCTCCGCAGATGGACCATCACCTCCGTCGCCGCGTTCACCGCGTCGGCGGCCGCGCTGACCGGCGCCTCCTTCATCGGCCAGCAACCGGTCGCCAAGGCCAGCGCCGTCTCCTACGCCGCACCTGCGGCCGACAGGATCAACGCGATCAACCTGTACGTCGACCCGGACTCCAACCCGGCGCGCTGGGTCGCCGCCAACCCCAACGACCCGCGGGCGCCTCGCATCAAGGAGGCCATCGCCGACAAGCCGATCGCTCGCTGGTTCGGCAACTGGGACAGCGATATCACCGCGTCGGTGTCCCGTTACGTCGGCGGCGCCGAACAGGCCGGCGCAGTGCCGATGCTGGTGGCCTACAACGTCCCCGGTCGTGACTGCGGCGGCCACTCGAGCGGCGGCGCGGGCAGCCCGGAGGCTTACCGCGCCTGGATCGATCAATTCGCCACGGCCATCGGCGGACGTCAGGCGATCGTCGTGGTGGAGCCCGACGCCGTCGCCCAGCTCGACTGCCTGCCGAACGACTCCGAGCGGCAGGTCCGCCTCGACCTGCTGAGGTACGCCGTGCAGCAGCTGAAGCAGAAGGCGCCGAACTCCTGGGTGTACCTGGACGCCGGCAACGCCAGGTGGATTCCCGCCGACACCATGGCTCAGCGTCTGCAGGCCGCTGGGATCGCCGACGCACGCGGCTTCGCGGTCAACGTGTCGAATTACTACACGACGGAGGAGTCCGTCGCCTACGCCAGGGCCGTCAACGCCGGGCTCCCCAGCGGCAAGACCTTCGTGGTCGACACCAGCCGCAACGGCAACGGCTCCAACGGCGAATGGTGCAACCCGGCCGGACGCAAGCTCGGCACCCCGCCCCGTGAGGGGACCGAGGCTGAACTGGAACTGTGGATCAAGGTCCCCGGCGACTCCGACGGCGACTGCGGGATCGGTGCCGGGATCCCGGCCGGTCAGTTCAGCCCTGAACTCGCCATCCGCCTGATCGACGGCGTCTGATCGTCCGCGTGACCACAGCGCCGCACAAGTGAGCCCTCGGCCCTGGCTGGGCCGAGGGCTCACAGCTGGTGAGGAGCCGACCGCCGAGACAGTGCCGCAGGGTGGCAGACGCAAGCATGAGTTCGAGCATCACGAACGGCTGAGCGGAGGGGCGTGGGCGGCGGTGGGGCCCATCACCCTGATGAGGCGTTTGCAGATGTTGCAGCTCGGCCTACGCGGTGGGCGTGAACCAGCCGTAGGCGAAGCCGGCGCCCCTCCCGCAGGGGGAGCGGTGCTTGGCCTGGAATGGCCGGCGGCACACTACCTGTGCCGAACAGCAAGACGAGGCGGCTGAGGCGGTCGGGTGCAGGGGTGACGAGTGCCCTCTCAGCCCCCTTGCGTGACTGTCGCCTTCAACGGGCTACACCACGGACGCAGACCACCGGGGCAGCTGACTCTCGATGTAGGCGATGTCGTTCTGGTAGAGCTCGGCGTGCCCTTCTTCGATGTGGCGAGCGAAGTTCGGGTCGCCATTGGCGGCGGCGTCGCGCATGAACGCGATCAACGCCCTCAGACGAGGGACGACAGCCTCCAGTGCGTCGTGGCGTTCCTCGCTGGTGCAACCGTAGGAATCCAGGAACAGCCGGGCCCGTCTCGCCTGTTCGGCAGGGTCTCCGAAGCCGTCCTTGTTGTCTGGACTGGTCAGCGGCGCGAAGCGGTACAGGGCATACGCGAGATCCCAGCGGCGCGGTCCGGGGCGCGCGGCGTCGAAATCGATGACGCCGACGGCCACGCTGTCGCGGAACACGCAGTTGTAGGGTGCGAAGTCCCCGTGGCAGACAACCTCGGCCGGCTTCATCGGAGGCTCCTGCCAGGGCAGGTCGGTTCGGTAGGCCAGCGGCACGGAGGCGTCGTGGAGACTGCGCAGCAGGCGGGCCGCAGTGACCAACGCAGTGTCAGTTCGTACCTGCCGCGGCACTGGATAGTTGCCGACCTCGCCGGGCAGGTAGTCGAAGGCGTCCCGCCCTTGTTCGTCCACGCCGCGCCAAGCCGGGACGCCAGTGACTCCCGCCGCTCGCAGCCGTTGTAGCAGAACGCGGATTGCCGGACTCCAGGGACGGACGGGGCGCCGCACGGTGTCTCCGACGCGCACGACTCGTGTAGTGCCGCCGCCAGTCAGCTCTTCCTCTTCCACCGCGTTCTGTGCCCGATTCTTGGCGCTCATCGCGGGCTTGCTCCTTCATTCCATCATGACGCCCTTGTAATCACGCCGCATGGTCTCAAAAGAGCCGGGAGAAGCTGAGTAGCGTGTGGTGGCGGACGGGCTGCTGCTGCGCGGACGACCTCAGCAGTAGGTGGCTTGCAGTCGACGCCTCAGGAGGAAGACCGGCGCCGGCGCGGCGAGGGGAAGGGCTCAACGGCGGGCAGAGCTTGCGCGTCCGGCGCCGTCCAGGTGAGCACGACACAGCATTCGGCGGGCTGGAGGGGAGTACGAACCTACGCCCGCGCTGGCTGCAACTCCATGACGGTCCTGGGTCTAGGTCACCGCTCATTCGAGACGGTGGAGCAGCCGGTAGCGGCGGCCGCGCCATCTGCCGTTCAACGCCAGCATGTCGGGTAGGCCGACGCCTTGGTCAGCCCACTGCGCCAACCGCTCGCGGTCGATCAGCGCTATGCGGAACTGCTCGGCCCTCCGGCGGGCCTCGCGAGTGAAACCGCCGTTGGTGACCACGACCGCCACATCCGCCTGGTGGGCAGGTCCGGCGGTGCCGTTCACCTCATGGATTACTCGGGACTCGACCGATCGGCCAGTCGTGGTGTGCTTGCACTGGACCACGATGGTCAGCCGCGTCGGCAAGTGAACGCCGATGACGTCGGCGGCCAGGTCTCCGGCTCCACCGACCCGGTGCGCGTCGATGCCGTCGCGGCTCATCAAATTGCGCACCGCGTCCTCGAACTGGCTTGGCGTCATCGCATCCAGTTGGTGCAGGCTGTAGCGCAGATCGGCCAGCCGTCGGGCGTTAGCGCGGGCCCGCAGCACCCGCATCTGCACACGCAGCCACACTGCTCCGGCCGTGGCGACGACCAGTGCGGGAATCGCCCACCAGGTGCGTAGCAGCCACTCCAGCAGCATGCCCAGCACCTGGATGACCGTCAGAATCGCGACCAGCGCGAGAAGTCCTGCTCCCACCCAGTCTTCGGCGCTCTTGGGACGCCGGATCCGCCGCACCTTGCGCAGTACGACGGTGGCCAGGCGCTGCCCCAGCGTCAGCCGTCCGGTCGCACGGTAGGTCATGGCGTTCGCGTGATGGTCGGAGTGCCCGAGGTGGGCGACGACGGCTTGTGTTCAGCGTTCCCGTCGCTACCACCCCCGGTGGCGAGCAGGTACAGCAGGAATGCCACCGCACCCACGATCAGCCATCCGCTGGTGCCCTTGGAACTGCGTCGGCTCGGCATGTTCACCCAGTGGCCGCGCCTGTAGTAACGCGCCATCGTTATCTCCTCACTGGGCAAGGAGCGCGCGGCCGATCCGCGCGTCGTTTCCGTGCCCGTGAGGCGCACTGAACCATCGCCCGCTGACGAAAACTGTCCGAACTGACATGATCGCTGTCAAATGGCTCCAATAGGGCAGGGATTTGTAACCTTCGTGCCAATTTCACCTTCCCTGAACGGTGTGCCGTAGATAATGATCTTTGGTGTCGCGGCGGTGCTGACTCGCAGGAACATCCAGAAAGCGGGTGTGACACCTCGCCGGCTTCAACCGAGTCGGCTCGTCCTCGAATCGTGAAGCGAGCTGGTTCGCAGGGCAGAGCCGTGCGGCGGTGACGTGTCGTCGAGCTCGACACATTCGCCTGGGCCGCAGTGCCCAGGAACAGCGGATCCCGGCGGACCTCGGGCCGTTGGCGGTAGCGCGGCGCAGGTCAGAGTCCTGGACCTGGGGATGGACGATGGATGCGGTCTACGGTGCCCCGGCGCATCCACTCCTCCGGCGGCCCCTTGTCACATGGAGGTCTGACGCCGATCGCCGTCCCCGCCCGGGCGCGCTGATCGGATTCGGGCGGGGACGGCCGAAGGACCCTCTCGGCGTCCAAGGTGACCGAGCCTGCCGACTCGAGGGGCCGACGCTGCGACTGCTGCGATCCGCCAGGCGATCGATTTCCTGTCCGACGCGCTCGGAACCCGCTGCCAGACGGAACGCAACACGGCGGTGGTCCGGCGCTAGAAACCAGACCGCCGCGTCGCGGACCCGACGGCATCTGGTCTGCTGCGCGCCGACCTTCCCATCGTTGTCGCAGAGTGTCGTCACGTCCGCCGCAAGGCCATGGTCCAGGCGACCACCCCGATGCGGATCAGGCGGAGCGGTAGCGCGTGGCGAGTTCCGGGCTCTGGGCGCCGAAGGCGGCGAGGTCGGCCTGGAAAACCGCGTCGATCAGACCGGCGTCCTCGACGCCCGGGGCGCAGACGGTCTCACCCAGCTCCAGGCCGCGCAAGCTGGCAGTCACGACGTCGTCGGCCGTCATACGAGGCACCGCGCTCATGTCGATGCCCTGGCGCTCGTGGAACTCGGTGGCCACCACACCAGGGCACACCACCTGGACCCGGACCCCCGTGCCCTCGAGTTCCGCGCTCAGAATCTGGGACAGCGCGACAAGGTAGGCCAGGCTTCCGCCGTAGACGGCACGACGCGGCATCTGCGAGTGCGGCGCGGGACCACTAAAGGCGATCATGCCCGAGACGTTGATGATCGTGCCCTCGCCGCGCTCCTGCATGCCCGCGACGGCGGCGCGGGTGAGCAGCGTGGGCGCGAGGACCTTGACGCCGACGAGTTCGGCGGCCTTGTCGGCGGGGAGCTCGGCGAGCGGCATGTAGTGGGCGACGCCCGCGTTGTTCACCAGCATGGTCAGCGGCTCGGTCGCGCAGATCCGGGCCACCTCGTCGATGCCGTCCCTCGTGGACAGGTCGGCGGTGACGGCCTGTACGCGTACCTCCGGGTGCGCGTCGGCGAACTCGTCGAGTCGCTCCTTCCGCCGGCCAACCAGCACCAGGTCGTAGCCGTCCGCAGCGAGGCGTTCGGCGAACGCCCGGCCGATGCCGGAGGTGGCACCGGTGACGAGTGCGAGTCCGCTCATCATCGTTCCTTTCCGTCGCCGGCCACCGCGGCCGGGTTCTTCGAGTTCAGCACGTGAAGCAGCCGGGACAGCCCGTGTGCGCCCGCCATGCCGCGCTCGGTCACTCCGCTGGGATCCAAGCCGGCCTCGCGCATCGCGGTGTCGAACAGCTCCATGTCCAGCGCCTCGACTCGGGACAGGTGCTCGACGTTGTCGAGGGTGACCATCGTGTTCAGCAGGGTCAGCGCGGCGCTGGAGGCGCTGCCCAGCTTCAGCGCGCCGACCAGCCGCGCCGGGTCCATGCCCAGCCCGGCGGCCAGATCGACGATCTCGGCGATGGCGGCCTGGTTCATCGCCAGCAGCGCGTTGTTGAACAGCTTCGCGGTCTGCCCGGCGCCCGCGCCGCCGAGATGGACGACATGGCGGGAGAACGAGGCGAACACGGGCTCGCAGCGCTCCACGGCCGTCCGCGGTCCGCCGACCAGGGTGGTCAGCCGTCGTTCCTCCGCGGCCGGCCGTCCTCCGCTGACCGGAGCGTCCAGGACCTCGACCCCGGCCGGTGCGCAGATCTCGGTCAGCCGCACCGCGTTGGAGGGCAGGCCGGTGCCGTGGTTCACCACGACCGTACCCGGACGCAGGGCCTCCAGCAGTCCGTCCGTGACCAACTGCAGGACGTCTTCGTCGGTGCTGACGCACAACCCGACGATGTCGCACGACGCGGCCAGCTCTCTGATGCCGTCGTGGCGGACGTGCGGCACGCCGCGCAGGCCGTCCAGAGAGGTGGACCGCCTCGCCCAGGCGTGCAGGGGAAGACCCGCCTCGGCGATGGCCGTCGCCATGGGCAGGCCCTGGTCGCCCAGGCCGATGAAACCGACGTGCGGCCGGTCGCGATCGGTGTCCATGCCGCAAGGCTGCGACGGCCCGGGACGGCCAGCCAGATCCCTGAGCTTCCTAGGAACACCAGTACTAGGCGGTGCGACCGGGCGGACATACTGGGGGACATGGGGACGACGGAATTCGGGCGGACCCTGCACCGGTGGCGCGATCGCACCTCGCCGGAGGCCGCGGGACTGCCCTCCGTCGGTCAACGACGCGTCCCGGGGTTGCGCCGCGAGGAGCTTGCCCAGCTGGCGGGCGTCTCGGTCGACTACATCACCCGCCTCGAACAGGGCCGCGCGACCAATCCGTCGGCGCAGGTCATCGAAGCGCTGGCCGACGCCCTTCGCCTGTCGGCCGCCGAGCGCGCACACCTGTTCCGGCTGGGCGGGCTCCAGCCGCCCCAGGCAGAGTGCGTGCCGTCCGAACTCACTCCCAGTGTGCGGCGCATGCTGGACCGCCTGACCGGCACTCCTGTCGCGGTGTTCGACGCGGCTTGGACGCTGCTCGTGGCCAACCAGGCCTACGCCGCCCTGATGGGCGACCCGGCGGACTGGAACGGGCACGAACGCAACGGGCTGTGGCGCACCTTCCTCGGCCTGAGCGACCGGGTGCGGCTCACCTCGGAGTCACGGCGCGCCCTGCAGGCCGCGCTGGTCGCCGACCTTCGTGCGGCTACCGCGCGTTACCCGGGCGACCAGCGGCTCAAGCGGCTGGTCGCGGATCTGCGCGCGCACAGCGACGAATTCGCGGAACTGTGGGAGACCGGTGTCGCCGGTCACCACGAGGCGGCCCGCAAGACGATCGTCCATCCCGATGTCGGCACGCTGACGCTCGACTGCGACGTGCTTAAGGTGGCGGGCAGCGACCTCAACATCATGGTCTACACCGCGGAGCCTGGCACGGAGGACGCCGAGCGCCTGGAACTGCTCACCCTGCTTCACTCAAGTGACAGAGGCGATCAGGCACTCCGCGACGTCGACGCGTCTGAAGCGCGGGACAAGCTCAGGCACATCCGTGAGTTCGTCGGTGAGTGACGCCGGCCCCGGATGCTGCCCTAACACGCCGCGGCAACCGCGATTGCCGCGATGCCCACTCAGGCAGTGACAGCCCAGATCATCGCAGGAGTGCTGCTGTGAGCGCGGTCGGGATTCGTCTCTTGGAGACTGGCGCAGAGTGCAGTCGCGTTTTCGAGAAAGCCATGCGTGCCGCACCAGGCTCGGTCAGTAACTGGTCGGTCGAGCCCCGGAAAATGGAGCATTTGGAGAGCCCTAACAATTTCAGGGAATGAGGTGGACGCCGTCGTGCCGGCGGATGGGCACTGTGGGGAGATCGGACAAGGCGTCGAGGACTCGGATGGCGAATGCTTCCGTGGCTAGGTGCTTGACCTCTTCGGCGCTGGCCCACCGGAAGTCTTTGCTCTCGTCTGAGGGGGTAAGGGTGCCGCCTTCGACCGTGCAGCGGAAGACCAACGCCACGATGCCGCGTGCCATGTTCTTGTAGATGCCAGTCAGCGCTGTGGGAGTCACATGCAGGCCTGTCTCCTCGAGAACCTCCCTCTTTAGGCCGCTGATGATGTCTTCGTCGCGTTCCAGCACGCCGCCCGGTGCCTCCCAGTGGCCGTTGTCGCGTCGTTGGATGAGCAGGGCCCGGCGGCGGTCGTCAACGACTACGCCGGCGACGCTGACTGAGTGGCGGCTGTCTGGCATTGCTCCCCTTGCTGATCGTGCTCGCAGAGAAAAGCTACAAGCGCTCGCCTGGTCCTACGTGGATCGTCGCGCTGTGTGTGCCTCGCTGACCTGCGCAGTTGCACAACCGCCGGGTCGCTGCAAAATCGACAGAGAGAGCAGCTCGTTCTGGTGGCGTGACCTGGGACTTTACCCTCGGGTCGCTCATCACCCTGGAGGGATCGCAACTTCGTGCTGGCCAACGGTGGCCGGGTCAACATGTCCACGGGTCGCTCATCACCCTGGAGGGATCGCAACCGCAGCTGGCGGATGAGGGCCAGGACCTCACGGCCGGTCGCTCATCACCCTGTAGGGATCACCTGCCCGACAGCGCGCCAGGCGCGTCCGGAGGTATCGCCCCCCTGGAGCTAGCAAGCCTCCGGGGGCATCACCCTCGCGCCCAGTTCCTGACCGCCGCCACAAGCGGGGCGCTCGCGTTGCTTCGGCTGCTCTGTGCCGAACAACGTGCTGAAGGAGGTTGCCGCTCTCCAGGGCAGTGCACGTCTCTGCACTGCCTCACTCTGAGTAGTTACGGCCTTGCCAGCCTCCATCGCAGTGGCAGGCGGCGGCATGACCTACGGCACACGGGGTTGACCTGGCCGACGGCGGCATTCCTGTACACGTCCTACAGAAGACACGGGCGACTGACAGTCGCGCAGGGGCATCTGCACCAAAATCATCGGTCGATCACAGAGGTGGGGGAGGTGCTGAGTCTGCATCTGCGCAGGCCCCCGTCTGGTCCCCAACGCTGGACGGTGAGACCTCGCCCGCTTCGGTGGCGAATCCAAGACCAGCTGGGCTGCAGCCGCCAGATCCGTCCCCGTGGTGATGGATCGGATCTTCCCAGGTCACGATCAGGGGGGCGTAGTCACTCAGTTAGTCGCTCAGAGAGTGAAGAGGCCGGTTCCGAGTGATCGGAACCGGCCTCTGACCTCTGTCGGGACGGCGGGATTTGAACCCACGACCCCTTGACCCCCAGTCAAGTGCGCTGCCAAACTGCGCTACGTCCCGGCGCCTGCCGCAGCAGGCGTGATTACTCTAGCGCAGTCTGCGGAGTCGTGCGTACCGAGATTGCCCGGGGGCGGGACTCTGGTCGGCTTCAGCGCGGTGGTGTGCGGGGTGGAGCGGTCGCCGGATCCGGGGAGTGAGGCGCCGGTGGTGCCGCCGGGTGTGCGGGCCGGGTACGCGGTGTTCGACCGGGTGACCGGCAAGACGGTGCGGGAGCATCGGGCGCGTGAGGTGTTCCGGTCGGCGTCGGTCGTGAAGATCCTGATCGCGCTCGATCATCTGGAGCGCGGCGGGGAACCCGATCCGCGGCTGCGGGCGATGCTGCGGTCCAGCGACGACGCGGCGGCCTCGGCGCTGTGGCGGCGGGGCGGGCGCGGGGAGATCGTCGAGCGGATGGCCGGCCGGATGGGGCTCGTCGACACCCGGCCTCCGCCTGCGGACAAGCCGGAGTTCTGGGGGTACACGGCGCTCAGCGCCGCTGATGTGGTGGTGATGTACCGGTACCTGCTGGAGGAGGCGCGGCCCGGGCATCGCGACGTGGTGGTGGGGGAGCTGCGCAGGGCCACCCGGCGGGGGACGGATCACTACGACCAGTACTTCGGGATTCCGCGGGCCGTGCCGAGGCCGTGGGCGGTCAAGCAGGGGTGGTCGGGTTTCGAGGGTGGCGCGGCCAGCGAGGAGTTTGGGGAGCTGGGGCTGGGACGGCCCGTGTTGCACACGACGGGGCTGGTGGGGCCGGGGGAGAGGTACGTGATGGCGGTGCTGACGCTGCAGGCGGCGGGGACGTCGTTCCCGACTGCGGCGGCCAGGGTCACGGAGTTGACCAGGCGGCTCCGCCCGCTGTGAGGATGGTCACGGCAGGGCGCGAGTGTCGGTGAGGGGGCGGGCTTTCGGGGGTTCTGGAGGTTCTGGGCGTCTTTACCTTATTTGGGGCATGGCGTGGATGTTTGCTAGCTTCTAGCCGACTCTCTGCGACGCGCGCCACGCGTCGCGGCCCGTCGCGGCCGGTCAGGATCCGCCGCGATGATGGCGCCCCCCAGCGAGATCAGACCAGTGAGCGGTCGCCGTGGGCAGCGACGGCCGCGGCCGAGTCCGTCCCCGATGCGGGGGACCGGAGCCGGGGACCCAGTCGGGCCGATAAGGCCCCGGGGTGAATCGGCGCGCCGGACGAGTGCGCCGTAGGGCTCTCTTCCAGGCCCGAATCCGTCAGCTAACCCGGTAGGCGTCATGGGAGACAAGGAGTTTCTCTGCATGCCCGATCGACTTGCTTCCCAAACCGCCGAGGCCCATGTGGGCGTGGGCGTCGCCATGGCGACGGTGCTGGCGGGGGCCGTCGGCTTCGCCCTGGCGGCCCCTTCCGGCGAGAGCGCGGCGGCGCAGACCACGCAGAGGAACGCCCAGGCGCAGGTCGAGCGGGCCCCGTCCGCCATCGGGCAGCAGCCTCCGGGGTATGCGATGCCGATCCGCAAGGTCGAGCCGTCCGAGGCGGTCCAGCTCGCCCTGGAGCAGGTCGGGGTGAGGGAAGGGCCCGACCGGGAGACCAAGTACCACAGGTGGTTCGTCTCGACGCCGAACGCGAGGTTGACGGCGAAGCGTGACGGCGGGTTCAGCGTGGACGATTACAACGGCGCCGAGTGGTGCAACATGTTCATCTCCTGGCTCGGCGCCCAGCTCGGCGTCAAGGACATGGGCTGGGACGCCTACACCGTGCAGCACGCCCGGTGGTTCGCCAAGACGGGGCGGTGGGGGCACAAGGCCAAGCCCGGGGCCGTGGTCTTCTTCGACTGGGGTGAGGGCGCGCGCGGGAGCATCTCCGACATCGACCATGTCGGCCTGGTGGTCAAGGACAACGGCGACGGCACCATCACGACGGTCGAGGGGAACATCGACAACGCCGTGGGGAAGCGGGTGCGGTCCAAGTCGCTCGTCGTGGGCTACGGCTACCCGGACTACGACGCCGAGTGACGCGCCGAGGCGTCCGGCTCGTGCCGGGCGCCCCTCGTCGTCCTTAATGCCGTAATCATTCACCTATTTTGTGGTGTCTTCTACTCCGCCGTTGCGGTGCCCGGAAAAGAATCCGGCACGTGACCAGGACGGGGGGAGGACGCGTCCATGAGGACAGGGCCGCATCTCCCGGCCGGGCACGTCCCGTCCGGGTCCGGCCCGCACGGGGACGGCGGCGCGCCGGCGCCGGACGTGACCGTCGTCGTGATCGCCTACAACGATGCGCGGCGGCTGCCTCGCGCGGTCGGATCGGCGCTGCGGCAGTCGCTGGACGGCGTCGAGGTCGTGGTCGTGGACGACGGCAGCCGCGACGGGACCGGGCCGCTGGCGGAGCGGCTGGCCGACGAGCTTCCGGGACGGGTGCGGGCCGTGCGGCTGCCGGTCAACTCGGGAGGGTGCGGCCGTCCGCGCAACGCGGGCGTGGAGCGGGCGCGCGGCCGCTATGTGATGTTCCTCGACAGCGACGACGTCCTGGACCGGCACGCCTGCCTCAACCTGCTCACCGCGGCCGAGGACACCGGCGCCGACCTGGTCTCGGGGCTGTGCGCCCGCGTCCGCGTGGATCGGGGCCGGGCCCGGGAGAGCTTCTGGTACCCGTGGCTTTACCAGCGGACGGCCGTCTACGGCTCGCTGCGCGACAATCCGGACCTGCTGTACGACACCCTGGCCACCAACAAGCTCTACCGGCGCGGCTTCTTGGAACGGTCCGGGCTGCGGTTCGTGGAGCACTTGCACTACGAGGACCTGCTGTTCACGGCCGAGGCGTATCTGGCGGCGGCGCGCACGGCGCTCATTCCGCATCGCGTCTACAACTGGCTGGTGGAGCCCTCTGCGCGTTCGATCTCCAACCGGCGTTCGGATCTGGCCAATTTCGCCGACCGGCTGGAGATCCACCGGCGCATCGACGCGCTGCTGTCGCGGCACGGCGACGAAAGGCTGCGGCTGGTCAAGGACGCCAAGTTCGTCAAGCATGATCTGCTGCTCTACGTGCGCGAGCTGCGGCATCGCGACGCCGCCTACCGGCAGGGCTTTTGCGCGCTGGCCGCCGAGTATCTGGCGGGCCTCGATCCCCGGGTGTTCGACGCGGCTCCGCCCATGGCGGCCATCGTCGCGTACCTACTGAGGGAGGGCGACCACGAAGCGGCGCTGGCGGCGGCGGAGTATCGGGGCAAACGCCCGGTGCTCTCGACCGAGTTGACGCGATGCGACGGGCGTGTCTATTGGGGTCGACGATGCCCGTCATCGGCCGAGGGGCGCCGAATTCTGGATGTGACGCACCTGGGTTTGCACCGGTGTCGGCTCAGTGAGCTGCGTCCTCTCAACACGGTCACGGAACTCGTGGTGAAGAACGGCCGCGTGCGCTTGTCCGGACGCGTCCTCAATCCGCTCGGCAGGGTGGCACCGGACGCTGATGTGTCGGCGTGTTTGGAGGTGTATGACAGGCGGCGTCCAAGGCGCGTTTTCCGCCTTCCCGCGGCTCTGACACATGCGGGAAACGGGCTCGTCTGGGAAGCGGAATTCGACCCTCAGCGGCAGATTCGACCCCTCGGGATCGTCGATCCCGTCTGGGACGTGCGGTTGGTTCTCCGCGTTGACGGCGAGGGGATCGTCACCCGTCCGTCTGGTTTGGGCCTCGGTGACGCCGATCCCTGGGAGCACGTGCTGCTGCCGGTGCGCCCGCGTTTTTCTCGGCTGACGGCCAGGAGCCTGCGCCCCTGCCTCACCTACAGGGGGAGTCTGGCCTTCGTGCTGCACGCGGACGGACCGGCGTGGCGCATGGCCGCAGCCATGGCTCGCACCCGGTGGGGGCGGCGCCTACGGCGTGGAATCCGGCGCATGTGGGCAGCGGTGCGCAGGCTTTTCAGGGCGGCTCGGCGCGCGGCGACGTCCCGCAGTACCAAGACGGCGGTGTTCAACCGGGTGTTGAGCCGACTGCCCGTGCGTACCGGCACCGTCGTCTTCGAAAGCCATCTGGGGCGCCGGTACTCCGGCAACCCCAAGTACATCCATCGCGAGCTGCGCCGGGCCGAGGTCCCGGTGCGGGCCGTGTGGTCGTACGACTCCTCTCCCCAGGGCTTTCCCGAGGACGCCGTGCTGGTGCGCCGCGGCTCGTGGGCGTACTACTGGGAGCTGGCCCGCGCCCAGTTCTGGATCGACGACCAGGGCTTTCCCGACGGTCTGCGCAAGCGGCCGCAGACCGTCTACCTCCAGACCTGGCATGGTTCGGCCTACAAGCTGATGGGCGAAGACCAGCCGAGGGTCAAGTGGGCCGGCCGGTCCGAGCGCGCCCGGCTGCGCCGCATGGTCGACCGCTACGACTACTTCCTGGTGCGCTCGCGGCACGACGTGGACACGCTGGTCAAAGGCCTCGGCGTGCGCGCGGAGCTGCTGCCGGTCGGCTACCCGCGCAACGATCCGCTCGTCAACGGCGATCCCGACGCGGCCGCGGAGGCGGAGGCGCTGCGCCGGTCCCTGGGCCTGGAGGACGGGCGCCGGGTGGTGCTGTACGCCCCCACGTTCCGTCCAGGTCCGGACGGGAGGCCCGTGTGGTACATGGATCCGCCGGTCGAGCCGGGGCGGTTCGTCCGTGATCTCGGTGACGCGATGGTCCTGCTGCTGCGGCCCCACTACCTGTGCCGGATGCGGCTGCCGGCGGTCGCCGGGGACGGCGTCCGCGACGTGGGCCACGTCCCCGACGTCACACCGCTGCTGCTGCTGGCCGACGCGTTGATCACGGACCACTCCTCGATCATGTTCGACTACGCCCTGCTGGACCGGCCGCTGATCCTGCACGTGCCCGACGCCGCGGCGCTGGGCGGCGGCTATTTCGACCTGGCCGAGCACGCCCCGGGCCCGGTCACGCGGACCGAGGACGAATTGCTGGCCGCCCTCGCCGACCTGGACCGCGTCGACGCCGACTACGCGGGGCGGCGCCGGGACTTCGTCCGCCGGTTCGGCGAGTACGACCGGGGCACCGCCGCCCGCGCCGTCGTGGAGCGGTTCTTCACCACCGTCAGGGAGGGGGTCCGGGATGGCTGAGTCCAGGGACGTCTTCATCGTCTGCAACAACGCCGACGGCGTGGGGGGCCTGCAACGCTGGGCGCACCACCTCGCGCGCCTGCTGGCGCGGCGCGGACACCGCGTCACCCTCGTCGGCGTCACCCGGGCCTCCGAGCCGCACGACTACGAGCCGGACGGCTCATACGCCGTCGTCACCCTGCACGAGCAGTGGCGGCCGCCGGCGCTGCCGTGGCGGCCGCGGTCGCTGCGCCAGCGGTTCGACATCGCCGCCTACTGGCGCGACCTGTGGCGGACGAGGACCCTGCGGCAGGGGGCCGAGCGCCTGTCGGAGCTGTTCGCGGGCGCGCGCCCCGGCGGCGTGGTCATCGCGGCGCAGGTGTGGGCGATGGAGTGGGTGCGCGCGGCCGACACCACGGGGCTGAAGGTCATCGGGATGACGCACGAGTCGTACGAGGCGACGCGCCGCTCGTCCCGCTACGCCCGCGTCAAGGAGCTCTACGCCGACTGCGACCGGATGCTGGCGCTCACCGCCGAGGACGCCGACGCCTGGGCCCGCGACGGCATGACCAACGCCGGGCACATGCCCAATCCGCTGCACGTCGCGCCGCGCCGCCTGTCCACGCTGGACGCCCCGATCGTCGCCTCCGTGGGGCGGCTGGCGACCGAGAAGGGCGTGGACCTGCTGCTCGAGGCGTGGGCGCGGGTCGCCTCCCGGCAGCCGGGCTGGCTGCTGCGCGTGTACGGGGCCGGCCCGCAGGAGGACGAGCTGCGCCGCCAGGCCGCGTCGCTGCCCGAGATCGCCACGTCGGTGGAGTTCCGCGGCGTCGTCGCCGACGTCGAGACCGCGCTGGCCGACTCGTCGATCTTCGTGCTGCCGTCCCGGGCCGAGGGGTTCCCCATGTCGGTGCTGGAGGCGATGGCCTACGGCCTGCCGACCGTGGCCTTCGACTGCGCCCCCGGCGTCCGCGCCCTCGTCGCCGACGGACGGGACGGCCTGCTGGTGCCGCCGGGCGACACCGCCGCCCTCGCGGCCGCCCTGGAACGGCTCATCGAGGACGACGCCCTGCGCCGGGCCATGGGGGCGCGGGCCCGCGCGTCGGTCGCCCGCTACCGCCCCGACGTCGTGCTCGACCGGTGGGAGAGGCTGTTCGCCTGCCTGCACCGGGGCGAGTCGGCCGTGTCGGAGCCGATGGCGGATGAAACTATTTCTGATCGCAGATTTGGACGTCCGTGGCCCTCCAGCCGACGATCTACTACCGCGATACCTGCCGCTGGGGCAGTGGAGGACGATTCTTGAGTCGGGCTTTATGAAACCCGCCGCCGTCCCCGATTACGGTTTATGGACGATGCCGACAGTTGTTGTGGTTCGTCCTATATTCCGGTGTTGTGGAGTTCGCGGAGGTGGGCCGCAAGCGGGTCCCCGATGACCGGCCGGTGCCGAAGGGCGGCGACGGGCGGGCCGGGACCGACGCCGAGCGGGTCGACGCAGCCGCCGGGCGGACGAGCGGGTCCGCCGGGCCCGCCGTCGTGAGCGCCTCCACGGGCAACGGCCCCGCCTCGGCGCGCGAGCCCGCGAAGAAGACCGACGCCGCATCCTCCGCCCCAGAGCGGCCTTCGGGCGACGACGCGCGGCGGCGCGGCGGCGATACGCCGACGGACGCCGAGGCGGCGAAGGCCAAGCCCGCCGAGCACGCACGGGGCGCCGAGCCGGCCGGGCCGTCCGGCGAGGACAAGGGCGCCGCGCCCGAGCGGACGCGCGAGCGGCCCGGCGGCGAGAGCGGCGCGTCCGGGCGTCGGCGGCTGCCGCCCCTGCAGGGCGTGCGGGACGCCGCCCGGCGCCGCGCGGTGATCGCCGAGGCGCGCGTGGTGCTGGCCGACCGGTTGGGCTGCCAGCCGGGCGAGGCCCTGCAGCACCTGATCTGGCTGGCCCGCGACCTGGACATGGACCTGGAGGAGACGGCCGCGCTGCTGGTCGAAGACCGCTCGGCGGCCTGGGAGGCGAGCGCCGACCCCTACGCCGTCGTCCGCGAGAGCGCCCTGCGCGCGCGCCATCGCGGCACCCCGCAGGGGGACGATCCGCTGGCGGTCGTCGAGGAGCTGCTCGGACGGCCGATCACCGAGGACGCCGAGGCGGACGCCGAGCTTTTGGCCCGCACCCCGGACGACCCGGTGGCGCGGGCGATCCTGGACGTGTCGCTCGCGTCGGCGAGCTGGCTGGTGCCGGTCCGTTCGGCCGACGGCCGCGTGGTCGACTTCGTCCACGCCGAGCTCAACGAGCACGCCAAGGACGCGTTCGGCCGCGGCGTCCGGCAGCTGCGGGGCCGCCGGCTGCTGCGCGCCAACCCCGGCATGGTGCTCAGCGGGCTGTTCGCCGCGTTCGTCGACGTCCTGGAGACGGGACGGCCGTTCGCCCGCGGTCCCTTCAGCTACTCCACCAGCCACAACGGCATGCCGCGCACCGTGCGGCTCAGCATCCGGTGCGTGCGCGTCCCCACCGGCGTGTGCATGGTC
This sequence comes from Actinomadura rubrobrunea NBRC 15275, assembly GCF_001552235.1. Classification (NCBI taxonomy): domain Bacteria; kingdom Bacillati; phylum Actinomycetota; class Actinomycetes; order Streptosporangiales; family Thermomonosporaceae; genus Actinomadura; species Actinomadura viridilutea. Next base: position 39,272 of record NZ_BCQU01000048.1, read on the forward strand.
TGGCACCACCACGACCAGGAGGAGCGCACGGCCCGGCGCCTGGAGCAGGCCGAACGGCTGGCGCGCATCGGGTTCGCCGAGTGGAACGTGGCGACGGGGGAGCAGGACTGGTCCCCGCAGATGCTGGCCAACTACGGGCGCACCGAGAAGGACGGCCCGGTGACGCTGGGCGAGATGGCGAAGGTCGTGGTGCCCGAGGACCTGCCCGTCGCCGAGGACGCCCTGCACACCGTGCTGGACCGGCGCGAGTCCGTCCAGTTCGAGCACCGCATCCGCACGCCGGACGGGGAGCGGCGGCACCTGTGGCTGTACGCCGAGCCCGTCCTGGACTCCGCGGGCCTGCTCACCGGCGTTCGGGCGCTGACCCAGGACATCAGCCACCGCCGGTCCCTGGAGGGCGCGCTCGCCGAGACCCGCCGCGACCTGCTGCGCCTGCAGGGCCAGTCGGCCCGGGAACGGCAGGTGGCGCTGGCGCTGCGCCGCGCGATCCTGCCGCCCGACCTGGTGCTGGACGGCGCGAAGGGGATCAAGGCCGCGGTCCGCAGCATCCCGGCCGAGAACACCGCGCGCATCGGCGGCGACTGGCACGTGACGCGGGTGCTGCCGGACGGGCGCGCGCTGTTCGCCGTCGGGGACTGCAGCGGGCACGGCCTGGCCGCCACCGCCGACATGGCGCGCATGCGGCACGGACTGCTGAGCCTCGCCTACACCGGCGAGCCCGCCGGGCGCCTCATGGGCTGGCTGAACGACCTGGCCACCGACCTGGAGCCGACCGCGACCGGCACCGCCGTGATCGCCCACTTCGAGCCGGAGACCCGCCGCATGAAGTGGAGCACCGCCGGCCATCCGCCGCCGCTGCTGGTGCGCGACGGGCGCGCCCGGCCGCTGGACGAGACGCCCGACCCGCTGCTCGGCGCCTTCCCGCGGCTGACGTACCGCACGATCACCACGGAGCTGCAGTCGGGGGACGTGGTCGTCCTGTACACCGACGGCCTGGTGGAGCGCCGCGACAGCGACCTGGACGAGCAGATCGACCGGCTGGCCCGGATCGTCGAGAAGCACGACTGCGAACCGGACCAGCTGCTGGACCTGGTCCTGACCCGCATGGGCTTCGACCCGTTCGCCGACGACACCACGCTCTTCATCGTCCGCGTCGAGTAGCGCCCGCGGCGCGGCCGCCGCAGCGGGCGGGCGATCCGACCGTGGACGCGTCGTTCGCGACCCATTCTTTCTAACAACTGTTTGGTAGAGTTCAGGGTGTGTTGAGTCGGCACGGGACGGGCCGGGCGTCCGGGCGGGAGAGCGCGGCGGACCGCGCCTTCCGCGCCGAGGTCCGCGACTGGCTGGAGACCAACCTGACCGGCGAGTTCGCCGACGCCCGGGGCCTGGGCGGCCCCGGCCGCGAGCACGAGGCCTTCGACGTCCGGCTGGCCTGGGAGCGGCACATGGCCGCCGCCGGCTGGACGTGCCTGGGCTGGCCCGTCGAGTACGGCGGGCGCGGCGCCACCGTCGCCCAGCAGGTGATCTTCCACGAGGAGTACGCGCTGGCCCGCGCGCCCGCCCGCGTCGGCCACATCGGGGAGAACCTGCTCGGCCCGACGATCATCGCGTTCGGCACCGACGCGCAGCGCGCCCGGTTCCTGCCGCCGATCGCCGCCGCCGAGGAGCTGTGGTGCCAGGGGTACTCCGAGCCGAACGCCGGATCCGACCTGGCGGGCGTGCGGACCCGCGCCGAGCTGGTGGACGGCGAGTGGCGCGTCACCGGGCAGAAGGTGTGGACGTCGCTGGCCGCCGAGGCGGACTGGTGCTTCGCGCTCTGCCGCACCGAGCCGGGGTCCGCGCGGCACGCCGGGCTGTCGTACCTGCTGGTCCCCATGCGCCAGGACGGCGTGGAGGTCCGCCCGATCGTGCAGATGACCGGCACCTCGGAGTTCAACGAGGTGTTCTTCGACGGCGCCCGCACCGACGCCGCCAACATCGTCGGCGCGCCCGGCGACGGATGGCGGATCGCGATGGCCACGCTCGGGTTCGAACGCGGCGTCGCCACGCTCGGCCAGCAGGTCGGGTTCCGCCGCGAACTGGAGGGCGTCGTCGAGCTGGCCCGCCGCACCGGCGCCGTCGACGACCCGCTGCTGCGCGACCGGCTCGTCCGCGCCTGGATGGGCCTGGAGATCATGCGGCTGAACGCGGTGCGCACCATGGCGGGCGTCGCCGGGGACCTCGCCCGACCGCCCGGCTCCGGCCGGGCGCCCGACGCCCCCGGCCCGGAGTCGTCCATCTCCAAGCTGGTGTGGGCGACGTGGCATCGCGAACTGGGGGAGCTGGCCATGGACGTCCTCGGCGCCGCGGGGCTGGTCGCCGACGCCGAACCCTACGAGCTCAACGAGTGGCAGCGGCTGTTCCTGTTCTCCCGCGCCGACACCATCTACGCCGGATCCAACGAGATCCAGCGCAACATCATCGCCGAGCGCGTCCTCGGCCTGCCGCGCGAACCGAAGGGGACCGCATGAGGACGACCCCGCCGTACGTGCCGGGACACGGGCTGCTGGGCGACCGCGTCGTGGTGGTCACGGCGGCGGCCGGGGCGGGCATCGGCGGCGCGACCGCGCGGCGCTGCCTGGAAGAGGGCGCCTTCGTCGTCGTCTCCGACGCCCACGACCGGCGCCTGGCCGAGTCGCACGCCGCGCTGCAAAAGGAGTTCGGCGCCGACCGCGTGGCCGCGCACCGCTGCGACGTCACGTCCGAGACCGAGGTCCAGGCGCTGTACGCGGCCGCCGTCGAACGGTTCGGACGCGTCGACGTCGCCGTCAACAACGCCGGGCTCGGCGGCACCGCCGAGCTGGCCGACATGACCGACGAGCAGTGGAACCGGGTCGTGGACGTCACGCTGGGCGGCACCATGCGCTGCACCCGCGCCGCCCTGCGGATCATGCGGGAGCGCGGGTCGGGCGTCATCGTCAACAACGCGTCGGTGATCGGGTGGCGGGCGCAGCGCGGCCAGGCGCACTACGCCGCCGCCAAGGCGGGGGTCATGGCGCTCACGCGGTGCGCCGCGCTCGAGGCCGCCGAGTACGGCGTCCGCGTCAACGCCGTGTCGCCGTCGCTGGCGATCCACCCCCACCTGGCGAAGGTGACGACGCCGGAGCTGCTGGAGGAGCTGACGCGCAGGGAGGCGTTCGGCCGCTCCGCCGAACCCTGGGAGGTGGCCAACGTTATCGTCTTCCTGGCCAGCGACTACTCGTCCTACATGACGGGCGAGGTGGTCTCCGTCTCCAGCCAGCACCCGTAGGAGTGGTCCTTTCATGAGCCCACGACGGCGCGACACCGAGGGCACCGCGGCGGCCCGCGCGGAGCGGCGCGCCGAGCTGCTCGCCACCGCCGCCGAAGTGTTCGCCTCCCAGGGCTACGCCGCCACCACCGTCCGGCAGATCGCCGACGCGGCCGGCATCCTCGGCGGCAGCCTCTACTACCACTTCGACTCCAAGGAGTCGATGGTCGACGAGATCCTGTCGACGTTCCTCAACGAGATGTGGGCCGCCTACGACCGCGTGCTGGCCGCCGGGCTCGGCGCGCGCGAGACCCTGGAGGCGATCGTCGTCGAGTCGTTCCGCTCGATCGACCGGCACCGGGCGGCCGTGGTCATCTACCAGAACGAGTCCCGGTATCTGGCCGCCGCCAGCGAACGCTTCGGCTACCTGCTCGACTCGCACCGCCGCTTCAAGGAGATGTGGATGTCGCTGCTGGAGCGGGGCGTGCGGGAGGGGGCGTTCCGCGGCGACCTCGACCTGCCGCTGGTCTACCGGTTCATCCGCGACACCGTGTGGCTGGCGGCGGGCTGGTACCGGCGCGACGGGCGGCTGGCGGCCGACGACATCGCCAAGCAGTACCTGGCCATGGTCCTGGAGGGCATCCAGGCGGACTGAGCGAGGAGGCCCGAGGTGGCCGAGGCATTCATCGTGGAGGCGGTCCGCGCCCCCGTCGGCAGGCGCGCCGGCGGACTGGCCGCGGTGCACCCCGCCGACCTGGGCGCGCACGTGCTGGCGGCGCTGATGGACCGGGCGGACGCCGACCCCGCCGCGGTCGACGACGTGATCTTCGGGTGCGTGGACGCCGTCGGCCCGCAGGCCGGCGACATCGCCCGCACCTGCTGGCTGGCGGCCGGGCTGCCCGAGGAGGTCCCCGGCGTGACCGTCGACCGGCAGTGCGGCTCGTCCCAGCAGGCGGTGCACTTCGCCGCGCAGGCCGTGCTGTCGGGCACCGCCGACCTGGTGGTGGCGGGCGGCGTGCAGAACATGTCGCAGATCCCCATCGCGTACGCGATGTCCGCCGCCGAGCCCCTCGGCTTCGACTCCGGCCCGTTCGCCGGGTCGACGGGCTGGACCCTCCGGTACGGCGACGCGGAGGTCTCGCAGTTCGCCGGCGCGGAGATGATCGCCCGTGACTGGGACCTCTCCCGCGAGGAGATGGAGGCCTACGCCTACGAGTCGCACCGGCGCGCGATCCGCGCGATCGACGAGGGGCGGTTCGAGCGCGAGATCGTCCCGTACGAGGGCGTCGCGGCCGACGAGGGCCCGCGCCGCGACACCTCCCCGGAGAAGATGGCGGCCCTGCCGCCGCTGCGGGACGGCGGCCGGCTCACCGCCGCGCTGGCCGCGCAGATCTCCGACGGCGCCGCGGCGCTGCTCGTGGCGTCCGAGCGGGCGGTGCGCGACCACGGCCTCACGCCGCGCGCCCGCGTCCACCACGTCTCCGCCCGCGGCGAGGACCCGATCCGCATGCTGTCCGCGCCGATCCCCGCGACCGCGCACGCACTGCGCCGCACCGGGATGACGATCGACGACATGGACGTCGTCGAGATCAACGAGGCGTTCGCGTCGGTCGTGCTGGCCTGGCTCAAGGAGACCGGCGCCGACCCGGCCCGCACCAACCCCAACGGCGGCGCCATCGCGCTCGGCCACCCGCTCGGCGCCACCGGCGCCGTCCTGATGACCAAGCTGCTGCACGAGCTGGAGCGCACCGGCGGCCGCTACGGGCTGCAGACCATGTGCGAGGGCGGCGGCCAGGCCAACGTCACGATCATCGAACGGATCTGAACCGTCCGGTGCGCGTGCCGCGGCGGCCGCCGCGCCGCACGAAGCCGCACGCCCGGCGGGCCGCGGGCCGCCGAGGCTCCGGCCCGCCGGAGCGGCCCTGCCGGCCGTGGCGCGAGGCGCCGCTCAGCCCTGCGGCGGGATGCCGTTGGCCGGGGCCTCGGGCTGCCCGCCCGTGTACGGGCGGATCGGCCCGTCACCGGCGTCGGTCGTCAGCGGCTGCCCTTGCAGCACGACCGTGTCGCCCTTGATGACGCCGATCTGCGCTCCGATGTATCCGGCGTGCGATTGCTTGCTGTAGGCGAACGGCACCAGCCCCGGTCCGCGGAACTGGGACTTCTCCAGCGCCTCGATCAGGCTCTTGCGGGTGGGGTTGGGCCCGGCGGCCTGGAGCGCCTGCACGAAGGTGTAGGCGACGGACATGCCGTAGATGATGTTGCCGTTGAACGGCAGCTGCGGGATGTACTGCTGGTGGATCTTGCGGAACAGGCGGATCCAGCTGTCGTCGCTGCCGGGCGCCGACAGGTACGCGTCGGTGATGATCCCCTGGATCAGGGGGCTCCCCTTCACCTTCGTCCCGCCGCGCTTGGCGTAGCTCTCCAGCAGCCCGGTCAGGGTGACGGGGTCGGACCCGACGTTGCTGACCACCAGTTGGGGGGAGTAGCCGAGCTTGAGCGCCGCCAGCCGGAACAGCGCGGTGTAGGTGGGAATGGTGAACAGCACCACCACGTCCGCCTTGGACTGCGCGATCGCCTGGACCTGGGCGCTGACGTCGGTGCCGCCCGGCTGGTAGGACTGGCGGGTGACGACCTGGCTCGCCGGGATGTACTTGTCCAGGCCCTTCACGCCGTCCTGGCCGAAGTCGTCGTTCTGGTAGAAGTAGGCGATCTTCTTGCCGGGGAACGCGCGCCGCACGTGCTCGCCGAGGATCTTGCCTTCGCGCACGTAGTCGACCTGCCAGCCGAACGTGTAGGGGTGCTTGTCCGGCTGGTCCCAGCAGCCGCAGCCGGACGCGACGAACAGGTCGGGCACGCGCTGGGCGTTGAGGTAGCCGACCACCTTCGAGTGGGTCGGCGTGCCCAGCCCGTTGAAGATCGCGAAGACCTTGTCCTGCAGGACGAGCTTCTGCACCACGCCGACGGTCTGCGTGGGGTTGTAGACGTCGTCGACGTACTTGTAGACGATCTTGCGTCCGTGGATGCCGCCGTTGGCGTTGACGTAGTCGAAGAACGCCTTGGACGCGGCGGAGTTGGCGCTGTACCCGGGCGCGGCGGGCCCGGTGAGGGGCTGGTGGCTGCCGATGGTCACGGTGGTGGCGGTGACCCCGGGCGCCGAGGCGCGGTCGCCTCCGCCGCCGTCCCCGGAACCGCACGCGGCCGTGGCGGAGGCCGCGAGCGCGAGTGCGGTGAGCGCGGCGGTGGCCCGCGCGAGACGAGGTCGCTTCATGCGTTCCTCCCGGTGAGGGTAAGGGTGGGCCCCCGATGGATGAGCGTCAGCTGTCGCCGCCGTGCACGGCGGTGTCACGCGCGGCGGTGTCATGCGGTGCCGCCTCCTCGTGCGCCGCGTCGTCCCTGGGAGAACGGCGGCGAGCCAGAGCCGTTCGGGCGGCGCGCAGCCCGCCTTGGATGCCGCGCGGGAAGACCAGCGTGACCACGATGAGCACCAGCCCGTAGAGGGCGAGCGGCAGGTTGGAGGCGATGTTGTGCGACAGGTCGGCCGACTGCGCCAGGTCCGACGCCCAGGCGGGCACGAACACCAGGACCAGCGCGCCCCACACCGCCCCCGCCAGGCTGCCCAGGCCGCCGATGATGATCGCCGCGATGAGCTGCAGCGACAGGGCGAGCGGGAACGCGCCCGGCGCGGCCAGCGTGGTCGCCACCGCCAGCAGGCCCCCGGCCAGGCCCGCGCAGGCCGCCGACACGACCGTGGCGATGATCCGGACGCGGGCGACGCGCACCCCGTGCAGGGCCGCGGCGATCTCGTCGTCGCGGGTGGCGCGCAGGGTCCGGCCGAAGCGGCCGCGGACCAGATTGGCCAGCAGGAACAGCGTCAGCACCGCGCCCAGGCAGGCGATCCACGCCTGCCAGCGCTCCACCGGGAAGGTCTCGCCGAGCGCCGCCGGAGGCACGGGCGGTGTCACTGACAGCCCGTTCTGCCCGCCGAGCAGGTCCAGGAGAGGCTCGTAGTTGGCCAGCCCCGGCAGGCCGACCGCGAACGCCAGCGTCGCCCCGGCCAGGTACGGGCCGTGCAGCCGCGCCGCGACCGCGCCGACGGCGGTGCCCGCCGCGGCCGTCACGACGACGGCGGCGGCCAGCACGGCGGCCAGCGGCCAAGACCGGTGGTTCAGCAGCAGCGCGGTCGTGTACGCGCCCACCGCCATGAACGCGCCGTGCCCGAGCGAGATCTGCCCGCCCAGCCCGGTCAGCACCGTCAGCCCCGCGACGGCGCACGTCAGATAGGCGGCCTGCGCGATCTGCAGGTCCCGGTAGGGGCTCACCGCACTGGTCAGCGCGTACAGCGCGACGAGAGCGGCGGCGGCGCCCAGCGCGTGCCGCACCAGCCGGTACCGGCCGAGCGCGAGCCGCGCCCGCTCCGCGGCCCGCGCCGGAGCGGCGGCCTGCCTGGTCGTTCCGATCACACCCGCCTCCCGGTGGTCGCGCCGAACAGCCCGTTCGGCCGGACGAGCAGCACCGCGATCAGCGCCGCCAGCGCCCCCAGCGTGACCAGGTCGGAGCTGAGGTAGCCGGACACGTAGCTGAGCGCGCAGCCCAGCAGCAGGCCGCCGACGACCGCGCCGACCGGGCTGTCCAGGCCGCCGATCACGGCCGCGGTGAAGCCGAACACCAGCACCGCGTCGAACTGCGTCGGCCCCACGAACACCGACGGGGCGATCAGCACGCCGGCCAGCGAGCCGACCAGCGCGGCCAGCGCCCAGCCGAGGGTGAGCATCCGGCCGACCCGCACGCCGAGCAGCCGCGCGATCTCCGGCGCGAACGCCGCCGCCCGCAGCCGCAGCCCCAGGTCGGTGCGCACGAACAGCACCGTCAGCGCGATCATGACCGCGCCGACCGCGCCGATGACGAACAGGTCGTTGGGCGACAGCAGCAGCCGCGTGCCGCCGACCGACAGGCCGCGGATGCCGAACGCCGGGGGATAGGAGTGCGGCGTGTCGCCCCAGACCATCCCGGCGCCCGCCTGCAGCAGCACGAACAGCCCGAGAGTGACGATCACGGCGTTGAGCGGCGGCTTGTCCTCCACCGGGCGGATCACCACCCGTTCGATCACCGCGCCCAGCACCAGCCCGGACGCCAGCGCCGCCGCCAGCGCGACCCAGTACGAGCCGCCGGCGTCGACGACCGTCCAGGCCAGGAACGTGGTGACCATGAGCATGCCGCCCTGCGCGAAGTTGACGATCCGGGTGGACCGCCAGATCAGCACCAGCGCCAGCGCGACCGTGGCGAACACCATGCCGGAGGTGATCCCGGCCAGCGTGAGGTTGACGAAGCGGACCATGGCGGCAGACCCCCTAGAAGCCCAGATAGGCGTGCCGGAGGCGGTCGTCGGCGGCGAGCGCGGCGGCCTCGCCCGCGACCGCGACGGACCCGAGGCTGAGCACGAGCGCGCGGTCGGCGACCGACAGCGCGCTGCGCGCGTTCTGCTCCACGAGCAGCACGGTCAGGCCGGTGTCGTCGCACAGCCGCCGCAGCACCGCCATGATCTGCGCGACCACCCGCGGGGCCAGGCCCAGCGACGGCTCGTCCACCAGCAGCAGCCGCGGCTCGGCGACCAGCGCCCGGCCGAGCGCCAGCATCTGCCGCTCCCCGCCCGACAGGGCGGCGGCGGCGCGGGCGCGGCGGTCGGCCAGCGGCGGGAACAGCTCGTAGACGGCGGCGATCCGGCGGGCCAGGTCGCCGCGCCGCCACCGCCACAGCCCGCCCAGCCGCAGGTTCTCCTCGACGGTCAGCTCGGTGATGACGCCGCCGGACTGCGGCACGTGCGCCACGCCCAGCCGGACGATCTCCTCCGCCGGCAGCCGGGTCAGGTCGCGGCCGTCCAGCGCGGCCGTGCCCGAACGGGGCCGCAGCAGACCCGAGATGGTGCGCAACAGGGTCGTCTTGCCCGCGCCGTTCGCGCCGAGCACCGCCGTCAGCGCGCCGTCGGGGACCGACAGGCTCACCCCGTCCAGCGCCGGCTCGGCCCCGTAGGCGACGACCAGATCCTTCACCTCAAGCACCCGGAACCTCCGACGCGCTCTGCCGCGTCCCGCCCGCCTCGGCGTCCGCGTCGCGGACCTCCTCGCCCAGATAGGCGGCGACCACGGCGGGGTCGTCGCGGACCTCGGCGGGCGTGCCGTGCGCGATGACCTTGCCGAAGTCGAGCACCAGCACCCGGTCGCACACGTCCATGACCAGGTCCATGTGGTGCTCGACCAGGACCACGGCCAGGTCGTCGCGCAGCCCGCGGATCAGCTCGGCCAGCTCGGCGATCTCCCCGGCCGACAGCCCCGCGGCGGGCTCGTCGAGCAGCAGCAGGTCCGGGTCGCCGACCAGGGCCCGGGCCAGCGCCACCCGCTTGCACACGCCGTACGACAGCTCGCCCGGCAGCCGGTCGGCGACCTCGGCGACGCCGAGGCTCTCCAGCCGCGCCAGGGCGCGCTCGCGCAGCGCGCGCTCGTCGCGGTCGGCCCGCGGCAGCGCCAGCAGGTCGGCGAGGAAACCGGCGCGGGCGTGCCGGTCGGCGCCCACCATCACGTTCTCCAGAACGGTGAGGCCGGGGAACAGGCCCACGCCCTGCAGCGTGCGGGCGATGCCGAGGCGGGCCAGGTCGTGCGGGCGGTGCCGGGACAGGACGCGGCCGCGCCAGCGCAGCTCGCCGGCCTGCGGACGGACGAAGCCGCAGACGACGTTGAACAGGGTCGTCTTGCCCGCGCCGTTGGGGCCGATCACGCCGGTGACGCGGCCGGGCGGGACGGACAGGGACACCGCGTCGAGGGCGACGAGCCCGCCGAAGCGGACGGTCACGTCGCGCAGGCGGAGCAAGTCGGGGTCGGCGGGGTCGGTGGCGAGCGACTCTTCGGACATGGCGGCCCCACTCCGAGTGGCGAATGCGAGCCCGGAAATAATGCGGAAAATGCATACCGACCGGTCGGTCTCAGCAGAGTATGATCAGAGCAAGGCCTCGTCAATAGCCGTTTCGGCGTCGGGACGCGGGCGTCCGGGTGCCGGGACGTGCGTCGGGCGCCGGTACGCTGAACGCGGATCACGAGCGGAGGCCGCCTCCCGCGCCGGGAGCCGGCCTCGGGACAGGGGAGGGTCATGACGCAGCGGCTGGCGGGAGACGCCTCGGCCGGCGCGTCCATCCCGGACCGCCTGCTGGCCGTGGCGACGCGCCTGTTCGCGGAGAAAGGCTACGAGAGCACCTCGGTCCAGGAGATCGTGGCCGCCGCGGGCGTCACCAAGGGCGCCATGTACCACTACTTCGGCGCCAAGGACGATCTGCTCTACGAGATCTACCACCGGCTCCTCGGGCTGCAGACGCGGCGCCTGCGCGAGTTCGCCGGCGGCCCCGGCACGGTGGAGGAGCGGTTGCGCGCGGCCGCGGTCGACGTGCTGGCCACCAGCTTCCAGTACCTGGACGAGTTCACCGTCTTCTTCCGCTCCATGCACATGCTGCCCAAGGAGCGCCGCCGCGCCGTGCGGGCCGAGCGGCGCCGCTACCACGAGGAGTTCCGCGCCCTGGTGGAGGAGGGGCAGCGCGAGGGCGTCTTCCGCGCCGACGTGCCGGCCGACCTGTCGGTGCACTTCTTCTTCGGCGCCGTCCACCAGATCGCCACGTGGTACCGCGCGGACGGGCCGCTGGACGCGCAGAAGATCAGCGAGTACTACGTCGAGCTGTTCCTCAACGGCCTGCGCGGCGGCCCCGGCTCCGCGGCGGCGCCCGTGCCCGCGGCGCCGGCCGAAGCCGCCGCCGCGCCCGG
>NZ_BCQU01000049.1:0-50205 GCF_001552235.1 Actinomadura rubrobrunea NBRC 15275
CCCGTCCGCCGCGCAGGCACTGCGCCAACGCCGAATGCTCCGAGTCGACCGGGACGATCTGCCCGGGCCGGGCCCGCTCGGCCACCAGCGGGCCGCCGATGATCAACGACTCCTTGTTCGCCAACGCCAGCACGCGCCCCGCGTCCAACGCGGCGAGCGTCGACGACAGGCCGAGCGCCCCGGTCACCCCGTTCAGCACCACGTCGCACGGCCAGGCGGCCACCTCGGCGACGGCCTCCGGCCCGGCCACGATCTTGGGAATGGGGTAGTCGCCGGAGGCGTAGCCGTGCCGCTTGGCCTCGGCGTAGAACGCCAGCTGCAGGTCCTGGGCCGCCGACGCGCGCGCAACGGCGACGACCTCGGGCCGGAACTCCAGGGCCTGCCGGGCGAGCAGGTCGACACGGCCGCCGCCGGCGGCCAGCCCGACCACCCGGAACCGGTCGGGGTTGCGGCGGATCACGTCCAGGGCCTGGGTGCCGATGGAGCCGGTGGAGCCCAGCACGACGACGTCGCGCACGCCCTTGGGGCGCTCGGCATGCCCGTCGGACGGGGCGACGGCGTCGGACGGAACCTCGGAAGGGCCGTCGGCAGGAACGTCGGCAGGAACGTCGGCAGGAACACGGTCGGCGTTCGAGTCTGCGGTCACCCGTCCATTGTCGGCCATGGGCGGCCGGGCCCGCGCCGTGCCGTCCCGCCGGCCCGCGGTCCGGGACTGACGTGCGGCGACCCGCAATGCTGCGGATCACCGGAACGGCATTTGTGAAGTTATGCCACTAGTCCGGACATAGAGGGCGAATTTACCGTCCGCTCACGGACATCCACCACGTCCCCCGACCCCCGTTCCCCGTCTCCCCCCGAACTCCGGAGACCAGATGAAACGCTCCCTGCGCAACGCGGCCGTGGCCGCGGTGGGCGGCGCCGCGCTGCTGCCCTTGCTGACCGTCCCCGCCCACGCGTCCGCTCCGACCGCTCCCGCCCTCCCGACCTCCCCCAGCCCGGTCGCCAAGCTGCAGGCGACCGACGACGCCGAACAGCAGCGCGTGCTGCGGTTCTGGACTCCCGAGCGCATGCGCTCGGCCGTCCCCATGGAGAAGCTGTTCAAGCCGAAGCACGACAGCCGCTGGAAGCAGGTGCGGCGCGGGCAGGCCCAAGTGCTGCCCCCGACCACCCTGTCCATCCCCAACGGCGGCAGCCCCTGGACCGGCGGCGGCCAGGTGACGCAAACGGCCGGACGGGTGTTCTTCACCTACCAGGGCCGCACCGCGTCCTGCTCCGGAAACGCGGTCACCAGCGCCAACAAGAGCACCGTCATCACCGCCGGGCACTGCGTCAAGCTGGACGGAGCGTGGCACACCAACTGGGTGTTCGTGCCGGGCTACGACAACGGCGAGCGCCCCTACGGCACGTGGACCGCCAGCAAGACGCTCGCCACCCCCCAGTGGACCGCCAGCGAGGACATCAACTACGACGTCGGCGCGGCCGTGGTGAACGAGCTCGACGGCCGCAAGCTGGTCGACGTCGTCGGCGGCCAGGGCATCGCGTTCAACCAGCCGCGCAGGCAGAGCATGTACGCCTTCGGCTACCCGGCGGCCTCCCCCTACGACGGCTCCAGGCTCATCTACTGCAGCGGCCAGACCATCGACGACTTCCTGCTGAGCAACGACCACGGCCTCAACTGCGACATGACCGGCGGCTCCAGCGGCGGCCCGTGGTTCCTCAACTTCAACGAGTCCACCGGCACCGGCATCCAGAACTCGGTGAACAGCTTCAAGTACAACTTCCTGCCGAACTACATGTTCGGCCCGTACTTCGGCACTGACGCCCAGAACCTCTACAACACGGCGCAGTCCTCCTAGGCCCACGGGCTTCAGAAACTCGCCGCGGAATCAGAAACTCGCCGCGGAAAGGGCTCGGCGGCCGGTGTTCCTCCCCCCGTACACCGGCCGCCGAGCCGTTCTGTCACCGCGGACCGCCTGAGGGGCCCCTGCCGAACCGTTCCGTGGTGGACGCCCACGGCGGCTGCGCGGTCGGGGCGGCGGACGAGGAGAACTCCGTCCGGACGGACGAGCCGGAAGGAATCGGCCCGCGCATCAGAGGCAGGCGCAGCACCAACCGGGCGCCGCGCGGGCTGTCGGCCACGTACAGCCGGCCGCCGTGCACGATGGCCGTGTCGCGGGCGATCGTCAGCCCCAGCCCGGTGCCGCCGGACGCGCGGTTGCGCGCCGCGTCCAGCCGGGTGAAGCGCTGGAACACCCGCTCGCGGTCGGCGAACGGGATGCCGGGGCCGTCGTCGCACACCTCGACCACCGCCTCGTCGCCCTCGCTCCGCACGTTGACCTCGACGCGGTCGACGGCGTGCCGGTCGGCGTTGGTCAGCAGGTTGACCAGGACCCGGGCCAGCTGGAGCCGGTTGCCCGCCACCATCACGCCCGGCTCGACGCGCGCGAAGACCGGCAGCCGCGGCTCCCGCTGCGCCAGCTCGGACTCGACCAGCCGTCCCAGGTCCAGCGGGGCGAGGACGGGTGCCACGCCGGCGTCGAGCCGCGCCAGCACGAGCATGTCCTCGACGATGTGGTGCAGCCGCTCGGAGTCGTCCAGGCCCTCGCGCAGCGTCTCCAGCAGATCGGTCTCCTCGGGGGCGGCCAGGGCCAGCTCGATGCGGGTGCGCAGGGCGGTCAGCGGGGTGCGCAGCTCGTGCGAGGCGTCGGCCACGAACCGGCGCTGCTGATCCGCCGTCTGCTGCAGCCGGTCCAGCGCGGCGTTCAGCGTGGCGGCCAGCCGCGCCGTCTCGTCGGTGCCGTCGGGCACGGGCACCCGGACGCTCAGGTCGGACGAGGCGATCCCGGACACGGCCCGGTCGATCTCCGCGACCGGGCGCAGCGTGCGCCCCGCGACGCGCCAGGTCACCGCGCCCGCCACGACGATCAACAGCAGGCACAGGCCCCCCACGGTGATCGCGGCGACGGGGCCGCCCAGCACCCGCGGCTCGGGGACCGCCCCGTACACCATCACGGTGCCGTGCGCCGGAACGGCGGTCTGGTAGCCGACCACGTCCAGGCAGCCGGACTTCCACGCCGGGTCGCCGCAGATCCGCGTGTCGACGCGGGTGCGCCCCGGGCCGGGCCGGGCGTGGTCGAGCGGCGGCCTGCCCCGCAGCGAGGCGCTCGCCGCCAGCACGCGCCCGTCCGGGCCGGTGGACACGACCTGGAGCAGGTCCACCCCGTCGCGAGTCGGCAGGGACCCCGCCGTCCCGCCGGCGCGGACCGATGCGGTGGTCTTGCGCGCGGCGTCGGCGGCACGTGCGGTCAGATGCGACGTGATCAGGTGGTTCGCCGCCACGACGACGAGGATGCCGACGGCCATGAGCACGGTGCCGATCATGCTCACCGCCGCGAGCGTCACCCTGGCACGGAGCGAATGAGGCCGCTGCCCCCTCCGTGCACGCCACTGCAGGGCGGGGACGCGCATGTCTCCTTTGTATGTCGCGACCGTACAACCCCGGGCAAAGCGGGCGCCGCAATAAAATGCGAAAATCCTCCGGCTTTCTACCTTTGGTTGCGCGAACGTCCGCCGATCGCATCGCCGCGCCGAACGCCTCTCGGCGACGCCGTCGCGGCCGTCATCGCAGGTCGCAGATGTGACCGAACTTTGCCCGGCTTTTCACCAACGGTAACTGATACATCACGGTGTCCCGCCTATAAAGGTAAGCGTGCATCGGCACCCGTCACGGGAGACAGGGATGGGCCGTAACGGCGAGGTGACGTTCGACCCCGGCGCTCTGACCGCCGCGCAACGCGATGGGGACGCATGCGTTCTCTGCCACAAGAAGTGGCCGAGGCCGCGAATCCGGGTCGGCCGCCTCCCCGAAGGCCAGGGCGTGTTCGCGTGCGAAGAGTGCGCGCCCGCCATCCGCCCTGTCCCCCGCCCTCGCAGGGAACAGGAGGAGCCGGACACGAACGTCGGCGCCCCGGTCGGACGGCCGGAGCCGGCGAGGACGGCGGTCGCGACGTAGACCGTCGGCCACGGAGGTCTCTCATGGAGGAGGGTGACCCGGGCTTTCGGGGGGACGCCCGGGACCACCCGGAAGGCGCGCCCGACTGGGGGCGGTCGGGCGCGCCGGAGACCCCCTTTCCGTCCAGGTCGCTTCTCCGGTCATCGCCCAGGGCTCAGGGCATCCGCTTCCCGCCTTTGGTGGCCTCGTACCACGCCTTCGTCCACTCCGCGTAATCGGTGCAGTCCCGCCGCCCCTTGGCGGCGCCGTCGCCCGTGCCGCACTGCCGCGACGGGGTGTGCGCGAAGATGACCTTGTCGAGGTAGTCGCGGTCGCCCACGTGGTAGGCGTTGCAGAACGCGGCCCTCAGCCGGTCGCCGCCGCACGCCTGGGGATTGGCGGGCGCGACCCCGGACCACTCGGCGATCTGCTGCTGGACGTCGGGCGAGATGGTCCACTGCAGCCACTGGTACATGCAGTTGGGGTGCTCCGCGCGAGCGCCGATCATCCACGCGTTCATCCACCCCGTCACGCCCTCGGACGGGGCGACCCCCTGCACGGGCTTGCCCGCGCGGCTCAGCACGTCGACCTGGTAGGGCCACACCTGCCCGACCGCGGCCTCTCCCCCGGCGAACGCGCTGACCGGGTCGGCGGGCAGCCCCCAGTACATCTTCACGTGGGGACGCTGCTCGGCCAGCACGCGCGCGGCCGCGTCCAACTGCCGGCGGGTCAGCGAATAGGGGTCTTTGATGCCCAGCTTGCGCCTCTTGGAGCGCAGGTAGAGCGCGGCCTCGGCGATGGTGAGCGGGCTGTCGCGCATGACCAGCCGTCCCGAGTACCTGCGGGCCTGGTCGGGGTCGAACAGCGCCGCCCAGCTCGTCGGGGCGGGCTGCACGGACCGGGTGTCGTACATCAGCAGGTTGGTGCCCCACACGTACGGCACCCCGTACACGGTCTTGCCGCGCTTGAGCAGGTTGCGCAGCCGCGGCTCGAGCTTGCGGTAGCCGTCGATGAGACCGGGGTTGACCGGGGCGACGTCCTTGCTCTCGATGAGCTGCCCCGCCACCTCGGGCGGGGCGGCCACGCCGTCGTAGCGGCGCGACTTCTTCTGCATCACCTCGGTCATCTCCTGCACGGTGCCGACCACCTTGAGGCCGACTTTGCAGCCCGTGCGCTCCTGGAACGGCGTCACCCAGTCGACGCGCGGGTCGCTGCCGCCGTTCTCGATGTAGCCGGGCAGGGTCACCAGGTTGAGGGCGCCCTCCCCGGGGCCGAGGCTGCTCGCCACCCGCACCGTGCCGACCGGCTGTCCCTCGTCGCCGCTGCACGCGCCCAGCGTCGTGGCCAGAACCGCGGCCGTCCCCGAGGCCAGCACCTTGGCCCTCAGCCTCATGTCGCTCCCGATCGCGCTCGTGTCCGCAGCGGCCGGCTGCCGCCGGCACCCCGCGGGCCGCGCCGTGCCGGCGCCGACCCGTTCCCCGGCGCAGCGTAGCGTCTCCGGCCGCGGGATCACCCCGCCACGGACGCGGACGGCCCCGGCGCGGGCCGCGCGGCGGACGCTCGCGGGGCCCGTCAAACCGTCCTAACGGACGATTCCACGGAATTTCACCGACGACGCGCCGGCGCGCCGGCCGATTATCCGTCAAATTCAGCGGGAGCCGTCGGGGCGGTTCTCAGGCGCCGATTTCGGTCGCGTCCGCGGAGCGTTTTCCGGGCGACGCCGGACGCGATTGTCGAAGCGGCATGGACGAGTCCGCCGCGGCCCGGGGACAGCGGGTGCCGGCAGCCGCGCCACGTGGAGGTTGCTGGAGAGGGGCGTGGCACGGGCTGCTGTCTCGTCCCGGGCCGCGGCGGCGCCGGCGGGCGTGGCC
Organism: Actinomadura rubrobrunea NBRC 15275; assembly: GCF_001552235.1. Lineage (NCBI taxonomy): Bacteria > Bacillati > Actinomycetota > Actinomycetes > Streptosporangiales > Thermomonosporaceae > Actinomadura > Actinomadura viridilutea. Next base: position 5,863 of record NZ_BCQU01000049.1, read on the forward strand.
GTGGTGGGGGAACAGCGGATCACCATGCAGTGCCGCCCGGCCACGCGACCGCCGGTACCCGGTGGAACGGCGACGGGGTGCCTCCCTCGAGACGGAGGAGATTCGAGGGGCGTCGCGTCTCCGACCGGGGGTTTTCCGATGTCTGAGAGCCGTGTCCGGTCACCGGGCCCGTCCGCTGCGCCGCCGCCGGAGCGCCCGGCGGGTCGGACCGGGCATGTCGGATCACCTCGATGCGCGCGATCAGCCGTTGCGGGGTCTCGGCCTCGACGAAGCCCCCGACGTCCCGCTCCCGCGGGGGCAGCGCCCACCATCGGCCCGTGCTCGGGCCGAACCAGATGGTCCAGCCGGGATAACGTCTGCTGAGCGCGTCGACCTCAGCGGCATGCTCGTCGGCAGTCATCACGCGGCTCCCTGCGCCCGGACGTTTCCGGCGGCGGCACTTCACCCGAAGACCCTTTGTCGAAATCGCCTCATTTAATTGAGGTAGTCAGATTGTGTCGCCCGCCACAGAACCAGTCAATACTTGTGGCTATTGTTTGTCGGGGCCGTAAGGGCGGAAAATGACGGTGGAAACCTACGTCCGACAGAAAGTCCCGTCGCGGCCGCCGGGCGCCATCCGGGGTTCACCCGGGCGTCGCCGGCGCCCCGTACGGTGACCGCCCTGGTGATCGGTGAAACGACGGACCGCCCGGCGGCACCCCGGCGGCAGTTTGCGAAATTCCTTCCCAGATGACCGATTCGCCCTTCCTGGCGGACGCGACACCCCGGCGGCCCTGACACGGGCGACGGACTCCGTGTCCTCCCCCGCCCAGGAGGCGATCCGCCGGCCTCCGGCGCGCCGGATATCACGGTGGCCCGCCGCCAACGCGTCCTTCCTGGCGGCGCGGCGTCCACCGAGGCCCTCTACCACTTCCCCGACAGCCCGCACATCTTCCCGCGGGCAAGGGCTGAGGCGGCGGCGACTCGGCCTTCACGGACGCCATGGACTACGGACGCACGTCCACCCCCCAGCCGGGTCGTGCGGCCGCCCGCCGACCGGATGATCGCCTACCAGCGGGACTGGCACCTGCCGGGTCCGGCGCTGGACGTGATCTTCGCGGTGGGCGCGGCCGGGACGCTCGCGGCGCCCCGGCCGCGCCGCACCGTGCTGCCTGCGTGGGCCACGGCCGTGACGCTGCTGGTGTTCCCCATCGCGTCGGCCGACTTCGACTGCCGCCACGTGCCGCCCGCCGCGCCGTTCGCGTGCCTGCCCGCCGGCCTGGCCCTGGCCGGCGCCGCCGGGGCGGTCAGCCGTTGGTGGGGAAGCCGAGGTTCACGCCGCCGTGGCTCGGGTCCAGCCACCGCGCCGTGACGGCCTTGGTGCGCGTGTAGAAGTGGACGCCCTCCATGCCGTGGGCGTGGCTGTCGCCGAACAGCGAGTCCTTCCACCCGCCGAACGAGTAGTAGGCCATCGGCACCGGGATCGGCACGTTGATGCCGACCATGCCGACCTCCACCTCGTTCTGGAAGCGCCGCGCCGCCCCGCCGTCGTTGGTGAAGATCGCGGTGCCGTTGCCGTACGAGTTGGCCGCCAGCAGCTCCATGGCGGCCTCGTACGACCCGACGCGCACGATCGACAGCACCGGGCCGAAGATCTCGTCGCGGTAGGCGTCCATCTCGGGCGTGACGTGGTCGAGCACGCTCGGGCCGAGCCAGAAGCCGTCGCCGCCTCCGCCGAGCACCGGGGTCCGCCGCCCGTCCACGACGAGCGAGGCGCCCTGCGCCACGCCGCTGTCGAGGTAGGAGGCGACGCGGTCGCGGTGCTCGCGGGTGACCAGCGGGCCCATGTCGGACGCGGGGTCGTCGCCGGGTCCGACCTTCAGCCGGCCCACCCGTTCGACGATCTTGGCGACCAGCTCGTCGCCGATCGGGTCCACCGCGACCACCACCGAGATCGCCATGCACCGCTCGCCGGCCGAGCCGAACCCGGCCGACACCGCCGCGTCGGCGGCCAGGTCCAGGTCGGCGTCCGGCAGCACGACCATGTGGTTCTTGGCGCCGCCGAGGGCCTGCACGCGCTTGCCGGTGCGGGCCGCCGTCTCGTACACGTACCGGGCGATCGGGGTGGAGCCCACGAAGCTGACGGCCTTGACGTCGGGGTGGTGCAGCAGGCCGTCCACCGCGGCCTTGTCGCCGTGCAGCACGTTGAACACCCCGTCCGGCAGCCCGGCCTCGGCCCACAGCTCGGCCAGCCGCACCGACGCCGACGGGTCCTTCTCCGACGGCTTCAGCACGAACGTGTTGCCGCACGCGATCGCGATCGGGAACATCCACATCGGCACCATCGCCGGGAAGTTGAACGGCGTGATCCCGGCGACGACCCCGAGCGGCTGCAGGATCGAGTAGGCGTCCACCCGCGTCGACACGTTCTCCGAGAATCCGCCCTTGAGCAGGTGCGGGATGCCGCAGGCGAACTCCACCACCTCCAGGCCGCGCGCCACCTCCCCGGCCGCGTCCGACACCACCTTGCCGTGCTCGGACGAGATCAGCCGGGCCAGCTCGTCGCGGTGGGCGTCGACCAGCTGGCGGAAGCGGAACAGGATCTTGGTGCGGTTGGACAGCGAGGCGTCCCGCCAGGCGGGGAACGCGGCCTTGGCGGCGGCGACGGCCGCGTCGACCTCGGCCTGGGCGGCGAAGTCGACGGTGCCGGACACGCGTCCGGTGGACGGCTCGTAGATGTCGCCGCGCCGTTCGGCCTCACCGGTGAAGGGCTTGCCGTTGATCCAGTGCGTGACGCGCTTGCCGGGCGTGGACTGCTGTGTGCTCATGCGATGGCCGCCTCGTTCACGGTTCGGAGGGAATCGACGAGAATGCCGAGCCCCTCGCGGGCCTCGGCGTCGGTGAGGGTCAGGGGCGGGGCCATCCGGATGACGTTCCCGTACAGGCCTCCCTTGCCCACCAGAAGGCCGCGGCGGCGGGTCTCCTCCATGAGCGCGTCGGCCAGGGGCGGGCTGGGCTCGCCGGAACCGGGGTCGGCCAGCTCGACGGCGAACATCAGGCCCTTGCCGCGCACGTCCCGCACCACCGCCAGGTCCTTGGCGGCCTCGCGCAGGCCGCCGATGATGACCGCGCCCTGCTTGGCGGCGTTGGCCTGCAGGTCGTGGTCCAGGACGTAGTCGAGGGTGGCGTTGGCCGCGGCCATGGCGATGGGGTTGCCGCCGAAGGTGGAGATGCCGTTGGCGTTCAGGCCGTCCACCAGCTCGCGCCGCGCCACCACCCCGCCGACCGCGAAGCCGTTGGCCAGCCCCTTGGCGAACGTCATCATGTCCGGGACGACGCCGTGGGCGCTGATGCCGAAGAAGCTGTCTCCGGTGCGTCCCCAGCCGGTCTGCACCTCGTCGGAGATGAAGTACGCGCCGTATTCGCTCAGCACCTCCTGGTAGGCGGCGAACAGGCCGTCCGGCGCCATGGTGAACCCGCCGACGCCCTGGATCGGCTCGGCGATCAGCGCGGCGACGTCGCCGCCGGTCGCCGTGGCCAGCACGTGCCGCAGGTCCTCGACGCACACCTTGATGTAGTCGGCGTCCGACAGCCCGGCGAACTGCGGCAGGTGCCGGTCCGCGCCGTGCAGGAAGTGCACGTTGAGCGGCGAGTACGGCAGGTTCTTCCAGGTGCGCAGGCCGGTCACGCCGACCGCGCCGAAGCTGCGGCCGTGGTAGGACTGCCGCATCGCGAGCACCTGGTCGCTGCGGCGCGCGGCCGCCGCCAGCAGCAGCGCCGTCTCGTTGGCCTCGGTGCCGGAGTTGGTGAAGAAGACCTTGGCGTCCGGGATGCCCGCCAGCCGGACGATCTTCTCGGCCAGCTCGATCTGCCCGCGCAGGAGATAGAGCGTGGAGGTGTGCACGACGCCGGTGGCCAACTGGCGCTCCACCGCCTCCCGCACCTCGGGCACGTCGTACCCGATCATGTTGGTGAGGATGCCCGTGAAGAAGTCGAGGTAGCCGTTGCCCTCGGCGTCGGTCACGCGGCTGCCCTTGCCGCCGACGATCTCGATAGGACTCTCGTAGTTGAGCGCCAGCCAGTCCGGCATGACGGCCCGGTGACGCCGCAGCAGCTTCGCGTGTTCCGACATGTCACCAGTGTTGTCCTCGGCCCTGAGGCCGGGGAACCCGCACACTGTCAGGTCCGCCTCCTCGCCGTTGACGCTCTGCTGGGGACGACCCCTTCCCGAAAAACGCCCACATTATGTCATGACATATTGACATTGACACCCTGCCGGTATCATCGGGACAGAATGCTCCCTACCTTGGCGGATGTCCTGCAGCTCGACGCGGTCCGCCGCGGGCAACCGCGGGTGGTCGCGGGCGCGGACCGGCTGGGAAACCCGGTCCGCTGGGTCCACGTGGCCGAGGTCACCGACATCGCCCACCTGCTGCACGGCGGCGAGCTGGTGCTCACCACCGGCATCGCGCTGCCCGACGACCCCGACCGCCTGCGCGCCTACATCGCCGACCTGGCCGAGGTCGGCGTGAGCGGTCTGATGATCGAGCTGGGCCGCCGGTACGCCCGGTCGCTGCCGCGGGCGCTGCTGGCGGCCGCCGAGGAGCACGGCCTGCCGGTGGTGATGCTGGCGCACGAGCCGGCGTTCGTGGACATCACCGAGTCGGTGCACGCGCGCATCCTGCAGGACCAGATGGCCGAGCTGCGCGCCTCCGAGCGGCTGCACGAGATCTTCACCCAGCTGTCGGTGGAGGGCGCCTCCCCCGACGAGATCGTCCGGCAGGTCGCCGCGCTCGGCGGGCACCCGGTCGTCCTGGAGAACCTGTCGCACCAGGTGCTGGCCGCCGACGCGGGCCCGGGCGACCCCGCCGAGCTGTTGTCGGCGTGGGAGACGCGCTCCCGGGCGGTGCGGCCGGAGGGGCGCACCGGCTACGACGAGGCGTCCGGCTGGCTGGTCACGACGGTCGGCGCCCGCGGCGAGGACTGGGGCCGGCTGATCATCACCTGCGGACGGCCGCCCACGCCCCGCGAGACCGTGCTGATCGAACGCGCCGCCACCACCCTGGCGCTGGTCCGCCTGCTGGACCGGCACGCCGAGAGCGTGGAGCGGCAGGCGCACGGGACGATCATCGCGCGCCTGCTCGCCCACTCCTACGCCGACCCGCAGGAGGTCGCCGCCCGCGCCCGCGCGCTCGGGGTGCCGCTGTCGGGCCGCCGCCTGCTCGGCGTGGTGCTGCGCCCGTGCGCCGGCGCGGCGCGCGGCGACCTGTCCGAACTGGCCGAGACGGCGTCGGCGGCCTGCAAGGAGGCCCGCGTGGCCGCCCTGGTCGGCGTGCTCGAGGAGGACGGCCCGAAGGCCCGCGTCAGCGTCCTGGCCTCCCTGTCGGCCCGCGCCGACGTGGAGGCCGTGCTGACCGAGATCGCCACCCGTGTCCGCAAGCGGTACGACGGCGACGTGGTCATGGCCGCGGGGTCGGTCGTGCAGTCCGTCCGCGACGTGCGCCGCTCCTTCCTGGAGGCCGAGCAGGTCGCCGACGTGGCCGCCCGCGGCTCGGCCGCTCGCCTGTTCTACCGCCTGCCCGACCTGCGCCTGCGCGGCCTGCTGCACCTGCTGCGCGACGACGCCCGGGTCCAGACCTTCGTCGAGCGCGAGCTCGGCCCCCTGCTGGAGTACGACGCCGAGCGCGGCAGCGACCTCACGCGCGTCCTTGAGCTCTACCTCGAATCGGGGCGCAACAAGGCCGTCGCCGCCCAGCGCGCCCATCTGTCCCGCCCCGCCTTCTACGAGCGCCTGCGCCGCATCGAACGCGTCCTCGACGCCGACCTCGACGACGTGGAGTGCTGCGTCTCCCTCCACGTCGCGCTCCTGGCCCTGGCCTCCCTGCGCTGGGAACGCTCCAACACCTGAGCCGCGCGCCGGGTGCGCGGAGCGCGTCGACGGCCGATCCGTCGTCCGCGCCTTGGTGATTTCGCGCGACGGCGACGGGCTCGGGGAGAGCACTGTGCGGGGCTCCCAGCCCCGGACCGTGTATCGGCGGTGGCTCGGGCAGAACGACACCGTGGAGGGACGCAACGGGGCGGACGACCGGACCATCGGGGTGGAAGAGGAACTGCTGCTCGTCGACCCGGACAGCGGGGTGCCGCAGGCCGTGTCGGTCGACGTGATCCGCTACGCCTACGAGAAGGGCGAGGTGCCGCGCGGCGACCGCGATCCGCAGGTCGGGTCGTCCGGCGGCGAGAGCCTGGAGACCGAGCTGCAGCGCGAGCAGATGGAGGTGTGCACCCGCCCGTGCGCCTCGCTCGCCGAGCTGTCGGCCCAGATCCGGTGGGCGCGGCGCGCGGCGTCCCAGGCCGCGCGGGGCGTCGGGGTCGCGGTGGCGGCGCTGGCGACCTCGCCGGTGGCCGTGCGGCCGTCGCTCACCCCGTCCCGCCGGTACCGGAGGATGGCCGACGCCTACGGGCTGACCGCCGACGAGCAGCTGACCTGCGGGTGCCACGTGCACGTGGCGGTCGACTCGCCGGAGGAGGGCGCGGCCGTGCTCGACCGGATCCGGCCGTGGCTGCCGCCGCTGCTGGCGCTGAGCGCCAACTCCCCGTTCTGGCAGGGACGCGACACCGGATACGACAGCTGGCGGCACCAGGTGTGGGGGCGCTGGCCGTCCAGCGGACCGACCGAGGTGTTCGAGTCCTTCAAGGAGTACCGGTCGACCGTCTCGGGGATGCTCGACACCGGCGTGCTGCTCGACGAGGGCATGGTCTACTTCGACGCCCGCGTCTCCCACCGCTATCCCACCGTGGAGATCCGGGTGGCGGACGTGTGCCTGCGCGCCGAGGACGCCGTCCTGCTCGCCGCGCTGGTCCGCGCGCTGGTCGACACGGCGGTCCGGGAGTGGCGGGCGGGCGTGCCGCCCGACCCGGTGCGCACGCATCTGCTGCGGCTGGCGATGTGGCGGGCCAGCCGGTCGGGACTGCGCGGCGACCTGGTGCACCCGGTCACGCATCGCGCCGCCGATGCGCGCGCGGTGGTGTCGGCGCTGCTGGAGCATGCGGCCCCCGCCTTAATCCGCCGCGGGGACCTGGAGACGGTGGAGCGGCTGCTGCGGCGGCTGCTCGACCGGGGCAACGGCGCGAGCGTCCAACGCGCCGTCTTCACGCGCACCCGCGACGCCGCGGCGGTCGTCGCCGACGCCGTCCGCCGGACCCTGGAGTTCTGAGCGCCGGCCCCGGACCGTGAGGCGGGCCTGCGCAGGGGCGGGCGAAGGCCCGCCTCACGGGGCCTGGGGAGCGCGGGGAGGCGGTCAGGCGGCGGCGCGGCCCTGGAAGGGCAGGTACCGCTCGGCCCGGTGGGGGCGGGCGGGCATGCCGGTGGACTCGACGGCGAGGATGCGGTCGAAGCGGAAGGCGCGCACGCCGCGGCGCATCCGGCACCAGCCGACCAGGTACCAGTGGTCGCGGTGGACCAGGCAGGTGACGGGCTCGACCTCGCGGATGGTGACGTTGGCGCGGGCGTCGCCGTAGACCAGGCGGACGATCCGGTGCTCGGTGATCGCGGCGGCGATCACGCGGGCGCGGTCGGCGGTGGCGGGGCCGAGCGGCGTGGTGAGGGTCTGCAGGGTGGCGGCGACGACCTCGCCGTCGGCGACGTCGTCGTCCAGGAGGGTGCGCAGGGCGCGGCGGGCGGTGGCCGCCTGCGGCCCGGCGCCCAGGTGGGCCAGCGAGAGCGCCAGCGCGGCGATCTCCGCCGGGGTGAGGGCGCTGCGGTGCGTCGCTGCGTTCGCCATGATTCGATAATACGTTCGAATACCGACAGTGTGGAGGCCTTGAGCGGGCCCTCGGCATGGGGAACACTGATCACGCGAGAGCGCGACGCCGGGGGCGACCATGGGCGAAGTGGGGCCGCGATGAGCGACGGCGGGCTCCCGTTCGCGTTCACCGCCGCCGGCGCTGCCGCCCCGCCGCCGCGCCGCGAGGGGCGGGCGCCTGCGCGACCGCGCGGCGACGCGAAGAAGCGGCGACCGCTCCTCGGCCGCGCCGCCGTCGTCGGCCCGAGGACGCCGCCGTGAGCGGGGACCGGGAGGCCGCCCAGGCGGTGGAGCTGGGCTGCCCCGCGTGCCGCGAGGTGGTGTATCCGGGCGAGGAGTTCTGCGAGGCGTGCGGGCAGCGTCTCGACCCGCGCTCCGGTGCCGCCCCGGTGCGGCTGCGCCGCTGCGTGTCCTGCCGTGCGGCCGTCGACGCGGACGGCTACTGCGAGCAGTGCGGTCTGCGGCAGCCTCTCGACCGCGACCGCGTCGAAGTGGAGCTGCCCGGCGGCATCGCCGCCGGAGTGAGCGACCGCGGCCTGCGCCACAGCCGCAACGAGGATGCCCTGGCGCTCGCGCCGTGCCGCGGGGGCGTGGCCGCGGTGGTATGCGACGGGGTCGGTTCGTCGCCGCGCCCTGAGGAGGCCTCCCGGGTCGCCGCCGAAACCGCCGTCGCGTCACTCGTCGCGGAACTGGACCGAGGGGCGGACGCCGAGGCGGCCACGCGCACCGCCGTCGCCCGCGCGGCCGCCGCCGTGTCGTCCCTGGCCGGTTCTCCGGACGAGGCCCCGTCGTGCACGTTGGTGTCGGCCGTCGTCGGCCCGGGCTCGGTGACCGTCGGGTGGGTGGGCGACAGCCGCGCCTACTGGCTCGCCGCCGACGAGGCGGAGTCGCGGCAGCTGACCGAGGACGACTCCTGGGCCGCCGCCATGGTCGCCGAGGGCGCGCTCACCTGGGCGGAGGCGGAGGCCCACCCCAATGCGCACGTCATCACCGCCTGGCTGGGAGCGGACGCGGACGAGCCGGCCCCGCACGTCCGCACCTATTGCGTCCAGGGCCCCGGCACGGTGCTGGTGTGCAGCGACGGCCTCTGGAACTACCTGCCCACCCCCCAGCGGCTCACCGCCGCGCTGAGGGCCGCGTCGTGCTCCCCCGGGGACGCGGCCCGCCCGTTGGAAGCCGCCCGCACCCTGGTTCGGCATGCCCTCGACGCAGGTGGCCGTGACAACGTCACCGTCGCCGTCGTCCCCCTTCCGAAGGTCACCGCCCAGAAGGATGCGCCCCCCGCGAACTCTCCTGTCCCGCGGAGCACGGAGCATGTTCGATGAGCGCACAGCAGCAGCGCACCGTCATGGTCGACCGGAACGACTACCTGCCCGTGGGCGGCCGCGAGGTCCCCGAGCTCACGTCGGGCGGGTCGTCCGGCGGAGCCTTCACCAGCGGCGCCGCGGTCGAATCGTGGCCGCGTCCGGCCGATGAGCCGTTCGGCGTCACTCGGCACGGCATCCTGCTCACCGGGGACGGGAACCGGCGCGCCCCTGCCGCTCCGCTCGCCGCGGCGCCGCGGCACTGCTCGGGACGGTCCGCGGTGCGGTTGCGCATGGACATGGACGCGGTGCGGTTGCGCATGGACATGGACATGGACATGGACATGGACGCGGACGCGGACGCGGCCGGCGTGTCGTCGCCTGGCACGCGGTCGGCCGAGACCGTCCGTATCGGCGAGGACGAGGGCTGAGCATGGCGATCTGTCCGTCCGGACACAGCTCCGGTTCCGAGGACTACTGCGACGTCTGCGGTCAGCGCATCGGCGCCGCGTCCGCCTCGACGCCCGCGACCTCCGGGGAGGCCGGGGAGGCGGGCACCGGCGGCGTGCCGTGCCCGGACTGCGGTACGCCGTCCACCGACCGCTTCTGCGAGGAGTGCGGCTACGACTTCGCGACGGGAAGCGGCAGGCCGACGCCGTCAGGTCCCCCGCAACCGTTTCCGCCTCCCCAAGCCCCATCAGAGGCGGCGCCCCCGCCGACTGCGCCCGGCGGGGACGCGGAGTGGGTGGCCATCGTCAACGCCGACCGCGACTACTACGACACCGTCATCGCCCAAGGCGGACCCGACAGCAAGGACATCCCCTTCCCTCCCTATTGCCCTGAACGGCGGATCCCCCTGACCGGGTCGCAGATCCGCATAGGCAGGCGCAGCGTCTCCCGGGGGACGACCCCCGAGATCGACTTGCAGGAGCCCCCGGCCGACCCCGGCGTCTCCCACATGCACGCCGTGCTGCTGGCCAAGCCGGACGGCACCTGGACCCTGGTCGACCCCGGCTCCACCAACCGGACGTGCCTCAACGGCGCCACCGACCCGATCCCCCTCAACGTCGAGGTGCCCGTCGGCGACGGCGACCGCATCCACGTGGGAGCCTGGACCACCATCACGCTCCGACGGCGAAGTGCGACGTGACGGCGCGATCCGCGCCGGCGTCCGGGCGACCGGCGCCGGCCGGGCGGCGTGCACGCGATGCCGCCGCGGGACGACGCCCCGTGCGGTCAGCAAGATCAGTCGCTTTCGTAAGTGCCCCTTCCGGCCCGGCTTCGTAAGTTATGGTCGCGATCACAACCCGACGAGGAACCCGACGCCGCCGCCCCCGGAGGAGTCCCATTGACGACGGTGATCCTGGTGGTGCTGTGCGTCGTCGTGGGAGCGCTGGAGCTGTACGCGGGCCGGCAGAGCAAACAGCAGGCGGCCGCGTTCGTGCGTCGCGTCGACGAGCTCAACGAGCACGTCACCAAGCAGAACAACGTGCTGGTGAAGGTGGGCGAGCAGCTGACCGCCGAGCTGTCGCGGGTCAAACGGGACGTGCTGCCGTCGCTGGACTCGCGGCTGCGCGACAACACCCGCCAGGTCGAGGAGCTGGCCGCGCTCGTGCACCGGGCCGACGAGTACCTGCGCGCCCAGGCGGAGCGGCTCCAGGAGCTGGAGCAGCAGCGCGTCACGCTCGCCGCGCTGCGCCGCAAGCTGGCCGAGGTGGAGACGTCCGTGCGCGCGGTCGCCGAGGCGAGCGCCCGCGCCGCCGACGGCGGCGCGGGGACCGCCGGCGGCGCCGACGTGGAGGCGGCGCTGGAGCGGCTGGCGGAGCTGGAGCGCGGCGGCGCGGAGATGCTGGAGCTGCAGCGCGCCCTCACCCGCACGCTGGAGGAAGTGGAGGACGTCGTCGCCGAGCTCCTGTCGTTCACCGAGGGGGAGCTGGACGACGCCGTCGCGTCAGCGCTGACCGCCCGGCCCCGGACCGGGGCCGACGGGACGTCCGTCAACGTCATCGGGCGGCTGTGGACGCGCGACGGGCAGCTGGCGGACATCCTCACCGAGGTGTACGAGCGGTGCGTGCGGGCCAACCGGCTGCGCATCCGGTTCCGCACCACCGAGGCGGCGAACGGCTCGTCCGCCGCCGACGCGTCGGACCGCCGACGCTACTTCCTGGCCGGGCAGCGGCCCGAGGACCTCGGCGGCGTCTTCACCGCGCTGCTGATCTCCACCGGCGCGGACCTCCCGCGCGAGGGCTCTCCGGGGCCGGGGGCGCTGGCGCGCGGACGCCCCGGCGAACGCGTCCTTCCCCCCGGCATCACCCCCGAACCGCCCCCGGAGGACGAGGCGGCGCTCAAGGCGTTGCTCCGCGCGCTCTACGAGAGCAGCGGCGCGGTGGCGCAGATCGGCCCGCTGCTGGCGGTGCGCAGCCGCGACGAGCTGCTGTGCGCCGTGCTGACCCCGCCGCAGTCGCTGGAACTGGAGAGCGACGAGGTGTTCTGGGATCCGGCCGCCGCGGCCGTGCGGCTGCGGCGCCTGCCGTCCCACCAGCTGTGGGATCTCAGCCTGTGGGCCGCGGGGACGTGACCGCGCCGTCGAGGCCGTAGGCGCGCACGGTGCGGTCGGCCGCGTGCAGCCGCACGAACAGCGGACACGCGGCGTCCCCCGTCACCGGGTCCACCTCGGCGCACAGCCCGACGCCCGTCGCGCGGTCGAGGAACACCACGTTGTCCACGGCCCGCGCCGCGCGCACCGCGTAGGGCACAGAGGCCGCGTCGGCGGTGTCGTACAGCTCCTGGAAGGTCAGGCGCCGCGCGTACCGCAGCAGCCCCTCCGCGTCTACGACCCGGGTGCCGATCGCCTCCGACGGGCCCGCGATGACGATCCCGAAGCTGGGGTCCTGCCGCCCGCGCACGTAGATCTCGCGGTCGGGTTCCAGGCCGCGCGCCCGGCGGGGAAGGTGCAGACCGAACCCCGTGGCGCCGTCGACGAACCCCGGCGGGCCGAATCCGGACGGATCACCGGAGCCCGGCGCACCGCCGTCGCCCCGCGACGGCCGGCCGTCCGCGGACGGCCCCGCCCCGTTGCGGACGCGCATCACCCCTCGCGGCGCCTGCCAGCCGGGCAGGTACACGCCCAACCCGCGCAGCAGCAGCCGCCACACCGGCCGCCCCGTCACGTCCGCTGCGTAGGCCCCCCGGGACGACCCGGGAGACGCCTGCTCAGGGGTGACCATGTACCCATCTTCCGGTCATGTCCCCCGTCGAGCAAGAAGTTCACGGCGCGGGCGCGCGCACCGTTCGCTCCTGCCGGCTCACTTCCCCCGGCTCACTTCCCCCGGTTCATCTCCCCCGATGCGGACGGGCCTCCTGCAGCTTGGCGCGGACCCCCTCGTTGACGATGCCCCAGGCGTCCTTGTCGCCCTTCAGCAGCGCCTCCAGCGTGTTCTTCATCTGGTCGAACTCGGCGTGCGGCGGGATGGGCGGCATGTCGGGGCTGCACCGCACGTCCAGCACCACCGGCCGGTCGGCGCCCAGCGCCTGGTCCCACGCCGAGCCGAGCAGCTCGGGCTTGTCGACGTCGATCCCCTCCAGGTCCAGCGAGCGCGCGAACGCCGCGTACGACACGTCCGGCAGATCCTGGGTCGCCGGGACCCGCGGCGACCCGCCCAGCGCGCGCAGCTCCCAGGTGACCTGGTTGAGGTCGTTGTTGTGCAGCACCGCCACGATCAGCCGCGGGTCCGTCCAGCGCCGCCAGTACCGCCGCACGGTGATCAGCTCGGCCAGCCCGTTCATCTGCATCGCCCCGTCGCCGGTCAGCGCGAACGCGGGCCGTCCGGGACGGGCGAACTTGGCGCCGATCGCGTACGGCACGGCCGCGCCCATGGTCGCCAGGGTGCCCGACAGGGACCCGCGCACCCGCCCGCGGAACCGCAGCAGCCGCGCGTACCAGTCGGCCGCCGTCCCCGAGTCGCAGGCGACGACGGCGTCGTCGGGCAGCCGCGACGACAGCTCGTGGAACACCAGCATCGGGTTGACCGGGTCGGCGGGCACCCGCGCCTGCATCTCCATCGTCTGCCACCAGCGCTCCACGTTCCGCTCGATCGTGCGGCGCCAGTCGCCGTGCTCCTTGCGGCGCAGCCGGGGCAGCAGCGCCCGCAACGTGGCCCGCGCGTCCCCGACCAGGTTCACCTCGGTCGGGTAGCGCATCCCGATCATGTGCGCGTCGACGTCGATCTGCACCGCGCGGGCCCTGCCGAACTCGGGCAGGTACTGGGCGTACGGGAAGCTGGACCCGATGATCACCAGGGTGTCGCAGTCGCGCATCATCTCGTAGCTGGGCCGGGTGCCCAGCAGCCCGATCGCGCCGGTGACGAAGGGCGGCTCGTCGGAGATCACGTCCTTGCCGAGCAGCGCCTTGGCGATGCCGCCGCCGGTGAGCTCGGCCAGCTCCCTCACCTCGGCGGCGGCCCCGCGGGCGCCCTGCCCGACGAGGATCGCCACCTTCCGGCCCGCGTTGATCACCTCGGCGGCGCGGGCGATCTCGGTCTCCGGCGCCCGCGTCTCGGGCGCGGCGTAGCCCGGCGCGCCGGACGGCACGTGCCGGAAGGCGTGCGCCGGCGGCTCGTACGGTTCGTCCTGCAGGTCGGCCGGAATGATCACGCAGGTGGGCGCGCGCCGGTCCAGGGCGGTGCGCAGGGCCCGGTCCAGCACGTTCGGCAGCTGCTGGGGGACGGTGACCGTCTGCACGTAGTCGGACGCCACGTCCTTGAACAGCGTCTGCAGGTCGACCTCCTGCATGTAGCTGCCGCCGATGGCGGTGCGCGCGACCTGCCCGACGATCGCCACCACCGGCACGTGGTCGAGCTTGGCGTCGTACAGCCCGTTCAGCAGATGGATCGCGCCCGGACCGCTGGTGGCCATGCAGACGCCCACCCCGCCGCCGAACTTGGCGTAGCCGACCGCCTCCAACGCGCCCGTCTCCTCGTGCCGCGGCTGCACCACGCTCGGCGAGCCCACCCGGCCGAGCGCCGCGACCAACCCGTTGATGCCGTCGCCCGGGTAGCAGAAGACGTGTTCGACGTCCCAATCGCGCAGCCTCTTCAGCACGAAGTCGGCCACCGTCTCGGCCATGGCCTTCCCCCCGTCATCACGTCACTTCGGTCATGGGGGGAGTTTCCGTTTCGCAAGGTCATATGGGCGATACACCAGACGTTGGCGGTATCCGAACCCGGTCATGAACGTCGGCGGCGGACGGGGGCGGCGCGGCGACAGGCAAGGCGGACCCGTTCGGTACTGCGGCGCGAACGCCGCTTCGGCTACCGTTGAGGCACCTGATCATGACAAGGGTGCCGCCATGAACATGCAGGACATGATGGTCTTCCACGAGGCCGGGTCGAAGACCGTCGGCCGGTACCTCATGTCGCACGAGCAACGGGTGATCGCGGTTCGGGGGCACCCGGCCGTGCTGCTGCCGGCCCTGCTCCTGGTGGTGGGCGGCCTGATCGGGTGCGGCCTCGTCTCCGCCCTGTTCGGCGTCGCGTGGATCTGGCTGCTGTGGCCGGCCACGCTCGGCTACCTGGGCTGGAAGGTCCTGGCGTGGTCGCTCAGGTACTTCCTGGTGACCGAGCACCGGGTCATGGTCATCAGCGGGGTGCTCAACCGCAAGGTGGCGATGATGCCCCTGGCCGCGGTCGAGGACATCGCGCTGGAGCGGTCGATGCTCGGCCGCCTGCTGGGGTACGGCGAGTTCGTCATCGAGTCGGCCGGGCAGAAGCAGGCGCTGCGCAACGTCCGCTTCATCCCCTACCCCGAGCAGCTCTACCTGGAGGTCTCCACGGAGGTGTTCGGCGCCTCCGGGGACTGACCGGCGCCCCGGCGGTCAGTCCCCTCGCGCGTCCCGGTCCGCCTGAAGGCGGCGGACGTTGCGGCGGGCGGAGACCAGCGCGACCACCACGCCGACCGCGCAGATCAGCGTGCCCATCACGTTCACCTGCGGCGGGGTGCCGGTACGGGTCGAGCCGTAGATCCACAGCGGGAAGGTGACCGTGGCGCCGCTGGTGAAGCTGGTGATGACGAAGTCGTCGATGGACAGCACGAACGCCAGCAGCGCCCCCGACACCACCCCCGGCATGATCATCGGCAGGGTGACCAGCCGGAACCTCGTCCACGGCCCCGCCCCGAGGTCCTGCGCGGCCTCCTCGACGGACGGGTCGAGGCCCACCACCCGGGCGCGCACCGTCACCGCCACGAACGCGATCGAGAACATCACGTGGGCGGCCAGGATCGTGGGGTAGCCGCGCGGCAGGTTGAAGGTGACGAACATGGACAGCAGCGAGGCGCCCATCACGATCTCCGGGCAGGAGATCGCCATGAACAGCACCAGGTTCGCCGCGCCCCGGCCGCGGAACCGGTGGCGGCCGAGCGCCAGCCCCGCCGCCGTCCCGATCACCGTGCTGATCGCCGTGCTGAGCAGCGCGATCGTCAGCGAGTTGACGAGCGCGGCGGTCAGGTCCCGCTTGTCGAACAGGTGCCGGTACCAGCGGAGGGTGAAGCCCTCCCAGCGGTAGTTCTGCTTGCTGTGGGTGTCGTTGAACCCGAACAGGATCATCACCGCGATCGGCAGCAGCAGCCACGCGATCAGCAGGACGGTGTAGAGGTGCAGCACGCGTCCGGACCGGACGGCGCGGCGCCGGACGCGGCGCCGCGGGGCGCGCGGACTCGAGGTCGCCGGGGCGGTCATCGGCGGGCCGCCTCCAACACGTCCCGGGTGCCCAGGGCGCGGGCGTAGATGAAGATCCCGACCAGCAGGATCGCCATCAGCGTGAACGACAGCGCCGAGGCCAGCGGATAGGCGCTGTTGGCGAAGTACTCCGACTGGATCACGTTGCCGATCATCGTGTTGCGCGGCCCGCCCAGCACCTCGGCGTTGACGTAGTCGGCGCTCATCGGCACGAACGTCATGATCACCCCGGCGAACACGCCGGGCAGCGACAGCGGCAGGATCACGTGGCGGAACGCCTGGAACCGGGAGGCGTACAGGTCGTAGGCGGCCTCCACCACCCGGGGGTCGATCCGCTCCAGCGCCACGTAGACGGGCAGCACCATGAACGGCAGGAAGTTGTAGGCCAGCCCGGACACCACCGCGAACCCGGTGTCCAGCACGTGCAGGTCGGCGGGCAGCAGGCCGTGGTCGCGCAGCGGCCCGAGGACCGGCCCGTGGTCGGTCAGCACCAGCTTCCACGAGACGATCCGCAGGACGAACGGCACGAAGTACGGCAGCAGCACGAGGAACAGGTACGTCGACTTGTGCCGCCCGCCGTGCATCGCGATCCAGTACGCCGCCGGGTACGCCAGGACCGCGCACGCCAGCGTGGCGAGCAGCGCGTACCAGAGCGACCGCGCGAACTTGTCGCCGTAGATCGACAGGCCGTCGGTGTAGTTCTGCCAGTGGAACGTCTGCCGGAACCCGTCGACGAGGTTCCCGGTCTGCAGCGACAGCGACACCATCAGCGCGAGCGGGAGGAGGAAGAACGCCAGCATCCACAGCGCGCCCGGGAGGATCATCAGGTACGGCGCCAGTCTGCGCCGTGCCGGACCGGCCATCACGAGCCCTTGGGGATCGGCTCGAAGATCCGCTGGTACCGCGCCTCCTCGTCCCTGTCGAGCCGGCGGTACCGACGCAGCCGGGCCATGTCGGCGTCGGAGGGGAACACCAGGGGGCTGCGGCTGAGCCGCTCCAGGTCCTTCTTCTCCTCGCCCGTGGCGTTGCGGGCGTGCTCGACGATCAGGTCCCGGGTGGCGGGGACGGGCGTGATGTAGTTGATGAACTCGGTCAGCGGCGCGTTGTGCTCCGGCTCGTACAGCCAGTCCATCATCGTGATGGCGTCGACCGGGTGGACGGCGGTCTTGGGGATGCACAGGTTGTCCGTCCAGATGGTGCCGCCCTCCTTCGGCACCACGAACCGGACGTTCGGCCCGGCCAGGCTGTAGACGTCGCCCGACCACGCCATGGTCAGCCACACGTCGCCCTTGCTGACCGCGTCGATGTAGTCCTGCTCGTAGTACTTGCGGACGATGCCGTCGTCGCGCTGCCGCCGCAGCCGCGCCGCCGCCTTCTCCCAGTCGGCGGGGGTCGACTTCTCCGGGTCGACGCCGAGGAGGAACAGGCCGAAGTTCCCGAGCTCCTGGGAGTCCGCCATCATCCCGACCCGCCCCTTGTACTTGGGGTCGAACAGCTGGGCGATGCTCGTGATCTCCTCGTCGACGTACTTGGTGTTGTAGGCGATGCCGGTGATCCCCGAGAAGTACGGGATGGTGAAGGCGTTGCCGGGGTCGTACGACGGGTTCTTGAAGCCGGGCCCGGCGTTGGCCGCGAACGTCTTCAGGCGGGAGTGGTCGAGCGGGGCCAGGTAGCCGAGCTGCAGGCACCGGTCCAGCTGGATGCCGTTGGTGATGACCATCAGGTCGAACCCGATCGACTGCCCGGCCGCCAGCGGCGCCTGGATCCGGCCGAACCAGGACGCGGTCTCCTGGATGACCTCCCGGTAGTCGACCTTGATCCCGGTGTCCTTCTCGAACGCCTTGAGCGTGGCCCGGTCGTCCTCCATGTAGCCCGGCCAGCTCGCCCAGGAGAGCCGACCGGCCTTCGACTTGCCGGACCAGTACTTCTCCACGTCCGACCGGGTGACGTTCTGCTTGCCGCCCTGCCCCTGCACGCCGCAGGCCGACAGCGCGGCCCCGGCCCCGGCGGCGCCCAGCAGCCGCAGGACGTCCCTGCGGCGGGGCCGGGTCAGCCCGCGCAGCAGCGACGGGTCGAGGCGGCCGCCGGCGTCGCGCCCGGCGGCCGGCCGGTTCAGGCTGGTCATTGCGCTGCTCCCATGGCGTACGAGTGTCGCGGCTCCCACGACAGCCAGACGGTGTCCCCCCGCGCCGCGACATGGTCGGCCGAGGTGGCGTTCTGGGTGAACACGACCACGTCCGCGCCGGTCGCGGTGCTGACGTTGTAGTTGGTGGAGGTGCCGAGGTAGACGACCTCGGTGACGGTACCGCGGACCGCGCACAGCGCGCCGCCCGGCCGTTCCGTCCCGATGGTGATCTTCTCCGGACGCACGGTCAACTCCAGCCGCCGGCCGGGCGCCGCCGGCAGCGCCGGCCGCAGCGGCACCTCGATCCGCCCGTCCGGACCGTAGGAGATCACCGCGCGGCCGTCGCCGATGCGCTCCACCTCGCCCGCCAGCAGGTTGGACGTGCCGATGAACCCGGCCACGAACCGGGTGGCGGGACGCTCGTAGATCTCCCGCGGGGTGCCGAGCTGCTCCACCCGGCCGTCGTTCATCACCGCGATCCGGTCGGACATCGTCAGCGCCTCGCCCTGGTCGTGCGTGACGTACACGAACGTGATGCCGACCTCGCGCTGGATGCGTTTCAGCTCGACCTGCATGGCCTGCCGCAGCTTCTGGTCCAGCGCGCCGAGCGGCTCGTCCAGCAGCAGCGCGCGCGGACGGTTGACCAGCGCCCGCGCCAGGGCGACCCGCTGCTGCTGCCCGCCCGACAGCTCGGCGGGGCGCCGCTTCTCGCGCCCGGTCAGGTCGACGGTCTCCAGCATCTCGCCGACCCGCGCCCTGATCTCCTCCTTGGGGACGCGGCGGCGGCGCAGCCCGAACGCCACGTTGTCCCAGACGCTCATGTGCGGGAACAGCGCGTACGACTGGAACACCATGTTGACGTCGCGCTTGTTGGCCGGGACGCCGGTGACGTCGGCGCCGTGCAGGTACACCCTGCCGGCGGTGGGCTCCTCGAACCCGGCGATGATCCGCAGGGTGGTCGTCTTGCCGCAGCCCGACGGGCCGAGCAGGGAGAAGAACTCCCCTTGCGCGATCTCCAGGTCCAGCCCGCGCACCGCGGCCACCGTCTCGCCGTGCGCGCGGTACTCCTTGGCCACGCCGGCGAGCTCGATCGCGGGGAGCGCGGCGCCCACGTCGGGGGGCGCCGCGGCGTGCTTGGTCTCGGTCATCGGGGGTCCTTCACGGTCTCGGGGGCGTCAGGCGACGATGTCGTGCACGACGTGCTCGACGCGCGCGTGGTCCTCGACGCCGTACTCGACAGGTCAGTGCGGTGCCGGAGTGCTCAAAGCCGCCGTGCGGCCGTTCCGGCACCGGCGGTACGTGGGGGTCGACTCACACCGCGTCTAAGTGCAGCGCCCTGGTCATCCTCATGGCCCGGCCATGGCCGCGGGGCCGCGTGCTCGCGCCCCCGCGCCCGGGCCGCGGCACGGCGACGACCGGGCCGACGATCTCGTCCTCGATCATCTCGTCGTCCTGCCGCGGACCGCCGACGGCCGCCGGTCGGCGCCTCGGCGTGCTCGGGCGCCCGCTCCGGCCGGACCCGCGCGGGTTCGTCGGCGCCGTCGCCCGGACTGCGGGACGCCTCCGCGCCGCGCGGCGCGGGGGCGCCCGGCCGCGGCGATCCCCGTGGCGGCGGACTCGGCGTCGTCGAACACCACCGCCGGTGTCGTGCCGCCCGGCTCCGGGCGGACCCGCCTGAGTTCCTCGGCCGCCGCGGCGACCGCCGCCATGTCGGCGTGCGCGCTCTCGGTGTTCGACACCGCCTGCGGAATCGGGTGGTCGGCCATCGCCCGTCCAGTATCGCGGTCACCGCGCACCACGGTGAACACGCCCGCCGACAGGAACTCGGCGGCGGACCGCGAAGGCCGGAGCGTCACGGCGCCGCCCGCCGTCGGCACCGTCGTCATCGGAGGGATCCACGGCGTGGCCTGCGTGCACCCCCCGGCCGGCTCCCACCGGACCGACGAGGTGCGGTGCTCCGTGCGGTCGCCGGCGGCCCCGGCGGACAAGCGCAGGTCGTCGACCATCGGCGGCACCTCCTCGTCCAGCGTCATCCGGACGGGCCTGCCGGCGGCGCGGCACTGGACGCCCGCCGGCGTGTGCCCCTCGACCGCGTCAAGGACGCGCAGCGGGACCGGCGCGGACGCCTCGGCCCCCGGCTCAGAAGCCTCCGCACGCTCCGAGCCGGCGCCCGGGTCGACCACCTCGACGGGGCGACCGTCAGCGGCGTCCGCCTCCCGACCGCCGATGACGTCGCGCAGCCCGCTCCCGCCGTCGATGGTCACGATCGACCCTTTCACCGGTGTGTCCGCTCCGCCCCGACCTCCACAGAGGATCTCCGGGAATACAAGTGATTCCGTTGTTAGGCTCCAGGACTACAACGAAAACACTTGAAATGTCTTCTTCGCAACCACGATACCGCAGCGAGGAGAGAGCATGACCGAGCGTTCCCCGGCGCAGCGGCCCGCCCCGCGCCGCCCGACGCCGCCGGGTGTCCAGCTCGACGAGACGGCCAGGCAGATCATCGAGCAGCTCCAGCAGGACGGGCGCCGCTCCTATGCGGCGATCGGCAAGGCCGTCGGCCTGTCGGAGGCCGCCGTCCGCCAACGGGTGCAAAAACTCCTGGACGCCGGGGTGGTGCAGATCGTCGGCATCGCCGACCCCCGCATGCTCGGCTTCAAACGACGCCTCATGATCGGTGTCAAGTGCGAGGGCGACCTGGAACGCATCGCCGACGACCTCGCCGCCATCGAGGAGACAGATCACGTGGTCATCACCGCCGGCTCGTTCGACATCCTCCTCGAAGCGGTCTGCGAGGACGACGCCCGACTCCTCGAACTCCTCGGCCGGATCCGCGCCATCGACGGCGTCGTGTCCACGGAAAGCTTCGTCTATCTGAAGCTCTGCAAGCAGACCTACTCTTGGGGCGCCCGCTGAGCCACCCCCGCCCCGTCATCCCGCGCGACTGCACTCCCCCGCCCGAGAGCGTCGCGGAGGCGGGCTGCGTAGGCGGCGGCCTCCTCATCCGAGGCGTACTTGTGGCGCGGCCAGAAGAACCCGCGCAGCCCGTCCTTGCGGTTCCGCGGTACCACGTGGACGTGCAGGTGGGGGACGCTCTGGCTCACCTTGTTGTTCATCGCCACGAACGAGCCCGCGGCGCCCAGCGCCGTCTCCATGGCCATCGCAAGCCGCCTGGCATGCGCGAAGAACGGGCCGAGCATGTGCTCCGGCAAGTCCGGCAGCGTCTCGATGTGCTCACGCGGCACCAGCAGCGTGTGCCCCTTGAACAACGGCCGGGCGTCCAGGAACGCCACCGCGTCCGCGGTCTCCAGCACCAGGTGGGCTGGACGCTCACCCTTGACGATCTCGCAGAACAGGCAGGGCTTGCCGGACACGTGGTTCTCCCATGCGGACGCGGGTTCGGGCGGCACGGAAAGCAGGTGCCGGACGGCTAACGCCGCCCTTACACCGCCGACTTTATTCTCTGGCGTCCATGCGCATGGACGACGTCGCCTTCCGCTACACCAGGAAGGGGCCCTGGATACTGCGGGACGTCTCGCTGTCGCTTCCGCCCGGTCGCATCACCGAGGTGACCGGGCACAACGGTGTCGGGAAGTCCACCCTGCTGCGCCTCGTCGCCGGTCTGCGCTCGCCCCGGCGCGGCAGGATCATCGGACGCCCGCGGCACGTCGGCTATGCGCCCGAACGCTTCCCCGTCGGGCAGCCGTTCACGGCGCGCTCCTACCTGTCGCACATGGCCGCTGTGCGGCGCGTGTCCGTGTCGGCCATCGACGACTTGGCCGACCGGCTGCGGTTCGCGCATGTGCTCGACGTCCGGCTGTCGGAAATGTCCAAGGGCAGCGCCCACAAGATCGGCTTGGCGCAGGCGTTCCTCGCCGGGCCCGGCTTGCTGGTGCTGGACGAACCGTTCGCCGGTCTGGACGCCGAAACCCGCGGGGCGCTCCCGGACCTGCTCGCCGAGCTGGCGGCCGAAGGCGCCACCGTCGTCCTCAGCGACCATCAGCGCTGCCTGGACGGCCGCCCGGACGTCCACCGCGTCCGCGTCGCGGACGGCACCGTCCATCCCGTCACCGGCGCCGAGGAATCCACGCCGGTCTTTCCACCGTCCGGTCAAGGGGTACGGCCGGCAGCGCCGGAATCAGCGTCGCTGCCACCTGTGCCGGACGGTCAGGCACCGGCCTCGCCGTCCGGTCAAGGAGTACGGCCGGCAGCGCCGGAATCAGCGTCGCTGCAACCTGTGCCGGACGGTCAGGCACCGGCCTCGCCGTCCGAGCCGAGGACTTCAGCGGCAGTGCCGGACATCTCCGGTCCACCAGAGCCCGACGGAACGCCGAACGACGCTGCCCGCGACAGGGCGGGATCACTCGGCCGTGTCATACGGCGCACGGCACGGCGTACTTCAGGGGCACGCACGAGCGATCCTTCCGCCCCGACCAGTAAAAGTCCGGCGCCAGCAGCCCCCGCGGCGCGCATGGGCGAGCCCTCCGCCCCGGCCAACGACGCAGCACCTGATGCCTACAGAACACACATAAGCGACCCTCCCTCCCCAGTCAGCGACATCCCGGCCTCTGATGCCTCGCAGGCGCGGGTGGGCGGGCCTTGCGGGGAGGCGGGAGGCGACGGTGCGCCAGGCCTGGGCGCGGCAGAGGAGGGTTGGGCCGTGTTGGAGGTCGTGGTGCGGGTGGACGAGGCGGACGACGTCGAGGCCAAGCTCCGCGCGGACGGGTACCGGGTGCGGAGGAGCGACCGGTGATCGCCCTCGTTCGCTTCCATGTGGCCGGATACGTCCGGTCCCTTCGGGTGCTGCCCCCTGTGATCGCCGTGCTTCTGTTCTCGGCGGTGGTGCTGCAGGGGGTCGGCGGTGACGACGCGCGCAGGCTGGCCACGGGGACGTTCGGGGACGTGGCGGCGTTCGCATTCCCCGTGTGGGCGTGGACGGCTCGGTTGCTGCTGGACACCCAGCCTGACGAGCAGCGCGCTCTGTCGGAGACCGCCGCGCCGTCTCGGCTGGCGCACGTGCTCGCCGGGCCGGTCGCCGCGTACGCGGTGAACCTGTGCCTCACCGGCCTGCTGCTCGCCGTGCCGACGGCCCAGGCGCTGTCGGCCGGCGTCGGCGGCGCCGTGCTGGCGGGCGCGGCGCTGAACGCGCTCGTGGCGGCCTGCGCGACGGTGCTGGGCGCGTGCGCCAGCCGGGCCGTCGTGCCGCATCCGGGCCTCTCGCTGCTCACGCTGCTCGGCGGCGTGACCGCCGCTCTGCTGCTCAGCATGAGCCCGCTGTCGTGGGCGGCCGTGCCGATGGTGGAGTGGCTGCGCGCGGCGCACGACGGCCCCGACGGGCTCGTCACGGCCTTCCCCGGACTCGCCGTCCACCTGGCGCTGTGGTCCGCGGCGGTGGCCCTCGTCTACATCGCGGCCCGCCGCAACCGTCCGTGACCGAGGAGCGTGCGGACGCGACGCTGGAGGTCCGGTTCACGGTCAGGTGGCTTGGAGGGTGAGCCACGCGTCGTGGAGGGGCTGGTCCCGGCAGATGCTGACGTAGACGCGACCGGGATCGCCCCAATGCCAGTCGAGGCCGGGATCCGAGTCGAGCTGCAGGAGGAGGTCCCAATCCTCGGCGGCGGCGCCCTCGTCGTCACCGGACGACGACGAGGTGCCGGGGGCGCGTTCTTCCGACGTGCGGCGGCTTCCGGGGTCGAGGGGGCCTTGGACGAGCGCCGGCCATCCGCCGATCTGGTGCGCGGGGGTGTCGTCCGGCCATGTGTGCTGCAGCCAGGCGGCGTGCAACTGCTCGTACACCTGGAGGGTCCCGCTGTAGGTGTTCTCCAGTTGCCGCAGGACGGGCTCCTGGGGTGCGGGGAGGGAGAGGAGCGGCGCCGCCCGCAGGGTTCGGGACGGGTACGACACCGTGCCTTCGGGCGGCTCGGCCTCCACGAGGTCACCGGTGAGGAGCCGCCAGCCGTCGCGCTGGCCGGGCTCGTCCCCCCAGGGGCGGGGGATGGCGCTGGCGTAGTAGAGGGCGGCCTGCCCTTCGGTGGGCAGGCCGGGGACTTTCAGAACCGCGGCCAGCTCACCGAAGTCGACCGCGCAGAGGAAGTCGAGCGGGCGGCCGTTCCAGGTCGGCCACGGCGCGCCGGCGGGCAGCAGCGGCGTGCCGCCGAACCGCACCGCCGCCGCGCCGTCCGGGCCGAGGCGCAGCGCGGGCCGGACGAGCGCCAGGATCGCCTCGATGACTTCGGGGCCGAAGAAGACGCCGAACATGGAGCGCAGCCGCTGACGTTGAACGGTGAAGTGGTCCATGTCACGTAGCGTCGCGCGTGCCGCGGGGTGTTGACCAGGGCCCGCGGAGATTGTGGATAACCGCGTCAGCGGGCTTCGAGCGCGCCCGCGAGCTGGACCAGGAACTCGTCGACCTCGCGTTCGTCGTAGCCCGGCCCCAGGCGGACCGTGCGAAAGACGCTTTCGCGGACATCCCGGGCGGTCACCGGCGGCGCCACGCCGCGCAGCCCGTCGATGACGCGGTCGAGGAACGCGTCCACGTCCCGCACGTCGTATCCCGCGCGCACGCCCGAGCCGGAGAACCGAGCGTTCTGGATCCACGTGATGAGCCACCCGGTGTGCACCCGGGGCCGCCGCGGGCGCCGCCCGATCGGCGCCGCGGCCTGCAGTTCCAGGACGCATTCGCGCAGCAGCTCGTCCACCGCGCGCGTCTCGTAGCCGCGCAGGACGATGTCGAAACGGGTCCGGCGCACCTCGTCCGCGGTCACGACCGTGCGGCCCTGCAGGGCGTCGCCGATCCTGCGCAGCAGTCCGTCCACCTGGGCGCGGTCGTACCCGCGCAACGCCACCGGCAGGCGCATCCCCGTCTTCACGGCACCGGACTCCTCAGCGTGCGTCCGAGCGGCGCCGTCCGGGGCCGCCTCGCCCGGAGACGGCGCGGCGTCCCTTCGGGCCCGCTACTTCCCGGTGGTCGCGGCCAGCTGGCCGCAGGCCCCGTCGATCTCTCTCCCTCGGGTGTCGCGAACCGTGACCGGCACCCCGTGCGCCTCCAGCCGGCGGACGAACTCGCGCTCGTCCCGGGGCCGGGAGGCGGTCCACTTGGATCCCGGCGTGGGGTTCAACGGGATCAGATTGACGTGGACGAGGTGCCCGCGCAAGAGCCTTCCGAGAAGATCCGCCCGCCACGCCTGGTCGTTGACGTCCTTGATCAGGGCGTACTCGATGGAGACGCGGCGGCCGGTGCGGTCGGCGTAGGCCCAGGCCGCGTCCAGCACCTCGCGCACCTTCCACCGGTTGTTGACCGGCACGAGCTCGTCGCGCAGCTCGTCGTCGGGGGCGTGCAGGGACACCGCGAGCCGCACGGACAGTCCCTCGGCGGCCAGCTTCTCCATGGCGGGGACGAGCCCCACCGTGGAGACGGTGACGGCGCGCTGGGAGATGCCGAGCCCGCGCGGGCTGGGGTCGGTGATGCGCCGGATGGCCCCCAGGACGGCCTTGTAGTTGGCCAGAGGCTCCCCCATGCCCATGAAGACGATGTTGGAGACGCGTCCCGGCCCGCCCGGGATGCGGCCGGCGGCCATGGCGCGCGCCCCCGCCGTGACCTGCTCGACGATCTCGGCGGTGGACAGGTTGCGGGTGAGCCCCGCCTGGCCGGTGGCGCAGAACGGGCAGTTCATGCCGCAGCCCGCCTGAGACGACACGCACATGGTGGCGCGATCGGGGTAGCGCATCAGCACGGATTCGAACAGCACGCCGTCGAAGGCCTTCCAGACCGTCTTCAACGTCGTGCCCCCGTCGCACGACAGCTCCCGCACGGGGGTGAGCAGGGTAGGCAGCAGCTCCGCCGTCAGCCGCTCCCGTGTGGCGGCGGGCAGGTCGGTCATCTGCGCCGGGTCGTCGACCAGACGGGCGAAGTAGTGGCGGGACAGCTGGTCGGCCCGGAACGGCTTCTCGCCGAGCGCGGCGACGGCCTCCCGGCGTTCGGCGGGGGTGAGGTCCGCCAGGTGGCGCGGCGGCTTGGCCCTGCGGGGCGCCGCGAAGACGAGCTTCGCGGGCGTCCTCGTCCCGGCGGTCTCGGCGGCGGCAGGTTCGGCGGTGGCAGACATGGTGGTTCCAGTGTCGCAAACATCGCCCGGTGCCCCGGCCGCCCGCGCCTCTCGGGCCGCGCACTGGTGCCCGTGGTCTCGACATGCCTGCGCACGGCCCTGGGGGCGGCTAAGGTCTCGATCATGTCGGTATTGCGCAGGGGGTCCGCTACAGCCGCCACGACTGTTCTGTCCGAGGTCAGCCCCTACGGGAGCCGCCGTCTCGTCATCGAATCCGACGGGGTGGTCACCGCGGCCTACCTCAAGGACGTCCGCGGCAACGTGGTCGGGGCCGCGTGGCTCGCCAACCACCAGAAGGCCCCCGCCGAACTGGACCGTTCACGGGTCGAGGCGGGGCTGGCGCCGCTCATGCCCGCTTCGCACGTGCGTCACCCCGAAGGACGCGAACCGGTGCCTGCCGGGTCCCTGGACGTGGTGTGGTTCGAGGAGGGCGACGGCGTCGCCGTCATGGAGGCGGGCGAGCTGCTGTGCGTCATCCCGGGCTGGTCCGACATGAGCCGCGGCATCCCCGGTTACAGCCGTGACGTCAAGCGGAAGAGCCCGTACGCCTTCCCGCTCGACGACGAGATCGACGAGTTCACCCCTCGCATCAAGCGCGCGCGGGAGCACTGGGAGATCTGCGCCAAGGAGGGCTCCTGGGCCGACTTCCAGCAGTCGGTGCTCGGGCACCTCCTGCAGCGTCTCGGCCCGGGCGGCCACTACTGGCATGACGTCGGCCGCCAGCATCCCGGAGGGAAGAGCGGCGTGGCGCCCACCGTCGGCGTCTCCGAACGTCCCGTCCAGGACGGCCGGGACTACACGGTGCTCAGCACTGTCGGCATGAGCCGCCAGCGGATGCCCACGATCGAGCTGTACGAGGACGACGTCTCCCCCCACAGCAGGATCGAGCTGGCCGTGGCCACGACCCTGCCCAGTCAGCGCGCGGGCAGCATCTTCCCGTGGCTGTCGCAGTATCCGTGGCGTTCGGTGACCTGGTTCGCCCCCGGCGACGTGGTCAAGTGGTACCACCAGGCGCACACGTTCCCCCTCAACAGCGAGAAGTCCCAATGGGAGGGCGTGCTGCTCCTGGAAGACCCGAGCCGCCTCTCGGGGCCGGTGCCCCCGGGGCTGGCGGGGCTGTCCATCGGCGGGGATCCGGTGCGGTGGCTGTGGCTGGTGCCCATCACCGCCGAGGAGTACCGGTACGCCAAGAACGAGGGCAGCGACGCGCTGGTGCGCCGCCTGGCCAAGCAGGGTCGTTCCTGGGTCGTCTCCTGAGCATCCGCCCCGGGGGCGCCCCCGCGCCGGGCGCCCTCGGGGGGAATCCGCGTCAGGTGGAGGGGACGAAGAGCTCCAAGAGGAGCCACGCCACGGGGAGGGTGGCGATCAGGGAGTCGAGGCGGTCCATGACGCCGCCGTGCTCGGGCAGCAGGGTGCCCATGTCCTTGATGCCGAGGTCCCGCTTGATCTGCGATTCGATGAGGTCGCCCACCGTGGCGGTGACGACGGCGGCGGCGCCGAGCAGGGCCCCCTGCCAGGCGTGCCCGTCCAGCAGCCACCACACCAGCCACGCGCCCACCGCCATGCACGCGACGGCCGAGCCGGTCGCGCCTTCCCACGTCTTCTTGGGGCTGATGGCCGGGGCCAGCTTGTGCCTGCCGAAGAACGAGCCCGCGAAGAAGCCGCCGATGTCCGAGGCGATGGCCACCGCGACGAACACGACGATCCGGTGGTCGCCGTCGGAGGGCCGCAGCAGCAGGGCGACGATGCCGCCCATGACCACCAGGTAGCCGACCAGGAACACGCCGGCGGTGGCGTCGCGGACGTACCCGTCGGCGCCGCCCGGCATCCGCCACACCAGCACCGCCAGAACGGTCAGCGCCGCGGCCGCCACCAGACCCGTCGGCCCCGACGCGTACGAGGCGACGGCGGTGGCGACCGCCCCGACGGCGATGGGGATCCACGGGGCGCGGATGCCGCGCGTGGCGAACGCCCCGTTCAGCTCGTGCAGCCCGACGAGGAGGAAGGCGACCAGGACGCCGAGGAAGATCTCCTTGACGGTGTAGAGGGACGCCAGCACCACGCCGCCCAGCAGCACGCCCACGCCGACCGCGACCGGCAGGTTGCGGCCCATCTTGCGCTTCTTGGGCGTGGGCGTCTGCCCCGAGGCGGCGTCCGATGACGCGTCCCCGGACGGGTCCGGGGAGTGCGCGCCCCCCGCCGGGTCCGGCGAGGGCGCGTCCTCCGCTGGGCCAGTGGGACCGGAGGACACGTGCGGGTCGGCCGGCGAGCCCGACGGCTCTCCGGTCTCGTCCAGCTCCATCAAACCTCGAGCAGCTCCGCCTTCTTGTGTTCGAGAAGCTCGTCGATCTGCGCCACATAGCGGTGCGTGACGTCGTCGAGCTCCTTCTCGGCGCGCCGGACCTCGTCCTCGCCCGCCTCGCCGTCCTTGGCCAGCTTGTCGAGGGTCTCCTTGGCGCGGCGGCGGATGTTGCGGATGGCCACCCGGCCCTCCTCCGCCTTGGCCCCGGCGACCTTGATGAACTCCCGCCGCCGCTCCTCCGACAGCTCGGGGAAGACCACCCGGATGACCTTGCCGTCGTTGGTCGGGTTCACGCCGAGATCGCTCTCGCGGATCGCCTTCTCCACCGCGGCCATGGAGCTCTTGTCGAAGACCTCGACGATGACCAAGCGAGGTTCGGGCAGTCGGAACGACGCCAGCTGGTTGATCGGCGTCGGCGTCCCGTAGTACTCCGCTGTGATCTTGTTGAACATGGCGGGAGTGACGCGGCCGGTGCGGATGGCCTGGAAGTCCTCCTTGGCGACCGCGACCGCCTTCTCCATCTTCTCCTCGGCTTCGAGGAGGGTCTCGTCGATCACTTCGACTCCCATGTCACCTAGTCGGCCCTTGCCACCTAGCCATTGTCGCCTGATCCGCCGGTCCTCGGGGCCACTGATCCGCAGCTTTCCCGGGACCGGGCGTCCCGCGCGCCCCGCCCGGCCCCGGTCGTCCGGCGCCCGGACGGCGCGGCGCGCGTCGCGTCAGCCGTCGGCCTGAGTGACCAGTGTGCCGATCTTCTCACCCCGGACGGCCCGGACGATGTTGCCCTGCCCCATCAGGTCGAACACCACGATGGGCAGCGCGTTGTCCATGCAGAGGCTGATGGCCGTGGCGTCCATGACCTTCAGGCCCCGCTGCAGCACCTCGGCGTAGTCCAGCCGGTCGAACTTGACCGCGTCCGGATTCTTGCGCGGGTCGGCGTCGTACACCCCGTCCACCTGCGTCGCCTTGAGCACCGCGTCGGCGCCGATCTCCAGCGCGCGCTGGGCGGCGGTGGTGTCGGTGGAGAAGAACGGCTGGCCCAGCCCCGCGCCGAAGATGACCACGCGGCCCTTCTCCAGGTGCCGGATGGCGCGGCGCGGGATGTACGGCTCGGCGACCTGGCTCATGGTGATCGCGGTCTGCACCCGCGTGTCCAGGCCGATCTTCTCCAGGAAGTCCTGGAGCGCCAGGCAGTTGATGACCGTGCCGATCATGCCCATGTAGTCGGCGCGCGCCCGGTCCATGCCCCGTTCGGCCAGCGCCGCGCCGCGGAACATGTTGCCGCCGCCGCAGACCACCGCGACCTGCACGCCCACGCGCACCGCCTCGGCGACGCCCTCGGCGACGTGCTGCACGACCGCGGGGTCGATGCCGAGCGGCTCGGCGCCGGCGAACGCCTCGCCGGACAGCTTCAACAGCACACGCTTCCAGCCGGCGCGGTTCGGACGGAGCGTGGACGACGAGGCCGCCGTCGTGTCAGTGGTCGGTGTCTCCTGCACGTCGGCGGCCTCCTCGCTGCGGCGTCTGCTGGTTCGTGTCGGCATGCCCTGCCTCGCATGCTTCCAGGGCTTCCCTCAAGGGTTCCCCAGAATCCGGGAGATTTCCCGGTGATCGAGCCCTCCCTCGGGGACCGGGCTTCCCTCTGAGGCTCCGGACCCCTGTCCGAGGGAAGCAGGCCCCTGTATTCAGGATGCACGCCCGGCCGTGGCTTCGACCGGGCGGCGCCCCCTGGGGACACGGTGCCCGTGCGGGGTCCCGCGTCGCCCAGGGCCCAAGATGCTGCTGTCGCTCGGGATCGTCCGTCGCCGTCCTGCCGGGGCGGTCGCGCCGACCGGATCCGGGCCGGGACGCGCTGCCGTTGTCCGGCCGGATCCGAGTCTGCGCGGAGGTCCCGCGAGCCGGGGGCGCGTACGAGGCGCGTCCTTCCGCCCGGCCCCGGGTCCCTGGTCCCGCCGTCCCTGCGAGACGGGCGTCAGGCCTGGCCGACCTTGAACCGGGCGAACCGCTTGACCGTGACGCCGGCCTCGTCGAGGACCTTGGCGATGGTCTTCTTGGGCTCCTTGACGAACGCCTGCTCCAGGAGGACGAAGTCGCGGAAGTAGGCGTTGACCCGGCCCTCGACGATCTTCGGGATCGCCTTCTCGGGCTTGCCCTCCTCGCGGGTCAGCCGCTCGGCCAGCTCCCGCTCCTTGGCGATCACGTCGGCGGGGATGTCGTCGCGGGTGAGGTACTTGGGCGCCATCGCCGCGATCTGCTGCGCGACGTCCTTGGCGACCTCGGCGTTCTCCTTGTCCAGCTCGACCAGCACGCCGGTGGTCGGCGGCAGCGACGGGTCCGACTTGTGCAGGTAGCTGGCCACGTAGGCGCCGGTGAAGTGGGCGTAGCGGCCCAGCTCCAGCTTCTCACCGATCTTGGCGCTGGCCTCCTGGATCAGCGCCTCCACGGTCTTGCCCGGCTCGATCTCGGCGCCGAGCAGGCCCGCGGCGTCGGCCACGTCGCTGCCCGCCGCGAACGCGACGATGCGGTTGGCCAGCTCGATGAACTCGGCGTTCTTGGCGACGAAGTCGGTCTCGCACTTCAGCTCGAGGATCGCGCCGTCGCCGGTGCCGTTGAAGTGCTCGGCGATCAGGCCGTTGGCCGCGGTGCGCTCGGCGCGCTTGCCGACGTCCTTGGCGCCCTTGAGCCGCAGGATCTCCACGGCCTTGTCGAAGTCGCCCTCGGCCTCGGTCAGCGCGTTCTTGCAGGCCATCATGCCCGAGCCGGTCAGCTCGCGGAGCCGCTTGACGTCCGCGGTGGTGAAGTTCGCCATCGCTCTCTTCGTCTCTGTCGTGGTGGGACGTAAGGCTTGGTGGAGACGGGCCCCCGGGAGCCGCGCGACGTCGGCGCCCGGGAGCTCCCCGTCGTCAGGCTCCCGCGGCCTCGCCGCTCTTGCCCTCGGCGGCGGATTCGGCAGGGGTCTGGCCCTCCTTGGACGCGGCGTCCTTGGCCTCGGCGCTCGGGGTCTGGCCGCTCTCCAGCAGCTCGCGCTCCCATTCGGCCAGGGGCTCGGCGGAGGCGCCGGGGGCCGGCTTCTCCTCCCCGCCGGTCGCGGCGCCGGCGCGCGCGATCAGCCCGTCGGCGACCGCGTCGGCCACGACGCGGGTCAGCAGGCTGACGCTGCGGATGGCGTCGTCGTTGCCGGGGATCGGGTAGTCGACCTCGTCCGGGTCGCAGTTGGTGTCGAGGATCGCCACCACCGGGATGCCGAGCTTCTTGGCCTCGTTGACGGCGATGTGCTCCTTCTTGGTGTCGACGATCCACACGGCGCTGGGCACCTTGGCCATGTCGCGGATGCCGCCGAGGGTGCGCTCCAGCTTGTCCTTCTCGCGGCGCAGGCCCAGCAGCTCCTTCTTGGTCATGCCGGACCCGGCCACGTCGTCATAGTTGATCTCCTCCAGCTCCTTGAGCCGGGTGAGCCGCTTGTGGACGGTCGAGAAGTTGGTGAGCATGCCGCCCAGCCAGCGCTGGTTCACGTAGGGCATGCCGACCCGGGTGGCCTGCTCGGCGATGGCCTCCTGGGCCTGCTTCTTGGTGCCGACGAACAGAATCGTGCCGCCGTGCGCGACCGTCTCCTTGACGAACTCGTAGGCGCGGTCGATGTACGACAGCGACTGCTGCAGGTCGATGATGTAGATGCCGTTGCGCTCGGTGAAGATGAAGCGCTTCATCTTCGGGTTCCACCGACGGGTCTGGTGGCCGAAGTGAACGCCGCTCTCGAGCAGCTGCCGCATGGTGACGACGGGTGCCATGGCCCGCAATCTCCTGTCCGGCCCGGTCGCCGCCGGGCCTCGTCTCGGTTGTCCTCCTGCGCCCGCGACACGGCCACGCCGCCAACGGGTGACGGACCGAGCGGCCGCGCCCCACCGGTCGTGGAACTGGTGGCTGACGGGCGCGTGTATTCGGCCGTCCAGGTGAGCACCCACACGGCCGTTGCCCAAGTCTACGGGATGTCGTGCGCACGGGTGGACCGGGCCGCACCGGCGGCCCTCGGCTGGCGGCGGTTATCCACATGCGCGACCGGGTCTGGCGACCCTCGGATCAGGGGGAGCAGGCTGCCGGGCATGAGCCTAGTCAGCATCCTGGTCACCTGCACCACTCTGGCGGCCCTCGTCTCCCCCACCACCGCCGCCTCCGCCGCGCTGACTCGACCCTCCGCCCCGGCAGTCGCCCGGAGCGGCGCTGTGCACGCATCCCACCCGACCGGCCGCGATGCCCCCTTAGCGGGGACCGACGGCAGCACGTCGTCTCCGCCGACAGGCGAACCGAACCGCCCTCCGCGGCCGGACACGGCCACACCAGCTCTGCCCCGCCGCCCGCCACCCACGAGAAGCACCCCTCCGGCCTTGTCGGGCCATTGGCGATGGCCTTTGGGGCCGCCCGCACCCCGGGTTGTGCGGTTGTTCTCCGCACCCGCGTCCCCGTGGGGCGCCGGTCATCGCGGCGTCGACCTGGCGGCCGAACCAGGCCAGCCTGTCTACGCGGCCGCCGCGGGCCGAGTCTCGTATGCGGGGCGTCTCGCAGGCCGAGGAATCGTGGCGGTCACCCACGGGGCACTGCGCACCACCTACCTGCCCGTGCGCCCCGCCGTGGACCGAGGACGCCAGGTGGGCGCCGGCACCCTCATCGGCACCGTGGAGACCACCTGGCAGCACTGCGCGGTCACATGCCTGCACTGGGGGCTGATACGCGGGTCGCTCTACCTCGACCCGCTGCGCCTGGTGCGTCCGAACGTCCGCCTGCTGCCGTACTGGACGCCGACCCCGCGCCCCCGGTCGCAGCCGTCGGCCCCGCCGCGCTCCGTCGCCTCTCCCGGTATGGATCTTCGGGCTTACGCCACGACCGCAGGTGGCGGCGCACTGGCCGGGATGGTGCTCGCCTTTCTCCTGAGCCTGGGTTGGCGCTATGGCCGTTCCCGTCCGTCCATGCGCCGCCCTCCCCCGGGCGTGATCGACCTGGCGAGAGAACGCCGCCAACGCCGAGCCCGCTGACCTTTCGCCCGGACGGTCGCGCCTTCGGGCTCGCGACCGTCCTCCGGCAACGCCCCCTATGCGCTACGCGTTTCCGGAGCCGGCCATGTCGCGAAAGCAGGCCGCCAGGGGCGGGGACGCCACGCCGCGTTCCCGCCCAGGCGCCGATCCCGCACGACCGAGCTCTCGATCAGCCTGTCGACCGCGCAGACCTGGATCACGTCGTGATCGGTCCATGCGGCGTGGTGGAAGTAGACAGCAAGGCCGCGATCCGGTCGACGCCGTGGTGGCCGGCAGGATGGCGCCCAGGCTCGAGGGCGGCGTCGATCAGGACGACGTCTGCGCGCTGATCAACGAGATCGCCACGAACCGCAGGCGAGGGCCTGATCTCCCCCAGGCAGACGGAAGCACCCTGCGGCTCGACCCGCTGCGGCTGGGAGACAGGGCAAGATCATGCGGTGCCGCGAGGATGGGCTTGGCGGTGGACCTGCTTGAGCCGTTCGACGGACACCCGGGTGTAAATCTGCGTCGTCTGCAGGGACGCGTGCCCGAGCATCTCTTGCACGCTCCTCAGATCGGCTCCGCCCTCGAGAAGGTGCGTCGCGGCAGTATGCCGGAACCCGTGCGGGCTGACATCCGGCATGTCGCCCGCTTCGGCGATGCGGGAATGGACGATGCGCCGCGCGCTGGTGGGATGGAGGCGACCGCCGCGCGCCCCCAAGAAAAGGGCAGGTCCGCTGTGCTCTGTGGCCAGCGCCGGGCGGCCGTGCCGAAGCCACTCCTGGACTGCTCGCGCGGCAGGATCACCCACCGGCACCGTGCGCTCCTTGTCGCCCTTTCCCAGGACGCGCACGGTCTGGCGTTCGGTGTCCAGGTCGTCGATATCCAGGCCGCATAGCTCGCTGACCCGCACGCCCGTGGCATAGAGCATCTCCAGGACGGCGCGGTCGCGCAGACCTATGGGCCCCTCGCCCCGTAGGTCGTCCAGCAGGCGGGCGGCCTGGTCCTGCGTCAGCACCGTGGGGAGGTCTCGCGGCTGCTTAGGCGTGCCAAGGAGCAGGCCCGGGTCGTCCGCAAGGAGCCCCCGCCGGAACAGGTAGGCGGTGAAGGTCCGCGCTGCGGCGGTCCGGCGCGCCAGGGTCGCGCGCGAGCGGCCGTGAGCATGCTGCCTGGCCAGCCAGGCGCGGAGAAGTGCGACGTCTATGCCGTCCAACCCGGATGCCCCCACTTCGGCGGCGTAACGGCTCAGGTCGCGAATGTCGCCGAGATAAGCCCGCAGAGTATGCGGCGACAGTCCTCGTTCGACCCGCAGATGCCGCTCGAAGTCCTCCAGCACTTCTCGCGGCACTGCGGAGGGGACGGAAGCGTCGTCGGCGTTCACAGCCGTCACGCTGCGCCACGGACGCCGCGAAGGCAAGCGCGCACCGCCGCTCTCGTGATCTTCCCGCCGACTTTTCCACAGAATCCGGTTCACCTTCCGCCCGCAGTGACGCCGCGTCACCGTGAGAACACGGAGGTGATCCTGTGACCGACAACGCGGCTCTCGGACGGCGCGGCGAGCACGCCGCGGCGGCCTACCTGACCCGGCTGGGCTGGACGATCCTCGACCGCAACTGGCGGTGCCCGGAGGGCGAGCTGGACATCGTCGCGTATGACGGGCGGCGTCACGTCGTCTGTGAGGTGAAGACCCGCAGCACGGCGGCCTTCGGCGCCCCGCTGGAGGCGATCACGCCCGACAAGGCCGCGCGGCTGCGGCGGCTGGCCGGGCGCTGGGCCGCCGAGCACCGCGTCCGCGGCGCCGACGTCCGGATCGACGTCCTCGGCTTGACCCCGTGTACGCCGCCGCACCGGGCGGTATCCCGCGGCAGAGGCGTCTCCTGGATCGCCGGCGCGGTTTTCGGAAAGCGCCGGCCTGCTCCAGCCGATGAACACGACCCGCGCCATAGACGGGCCAGACGCCTCGGCGGTGGCGCCCCGCACGCCGAAAGCTGCGGTTTCTCGGTAGAGCACGTGCGGGGGGTGTGCTGATTGACCCTCGCCAGAACCCGTTCGGTGTCCCTGGTGGGAGTGGACGGCTTCGTCATCGATGTGGAGGCCGCGATCACGAGCGGCGTCCCGGGGCTGCACCTGGTGGGCCTGCCCGACGCCGCGCTGAACGAGGCGCGCGACCGCGTGCGGGCCGCCGTCTTCAATTCGGGTGAGGATTGGCCCAACCGGCACGTCACCGTGTCGCTCTTCCCCGCCAGCCTGCCGAAACGCGGCTCGACCTTCGACTTGGCCATCGCCGTCGCGCTGCTCGCGGCGGCCGAGTCCGTTCCGCCGCGGTCGTGCGCGGAGCTGGTGATGATCGGTGAGCTCGGGCTGGACGGCCGGGTCCGCGCCATCCCGGGCGTGCTGCCCGCGGCGTTGGCGGCCGCCAACGCGGGCTGCCGCACCGTGGTCGTGCCGCACGCCAACGCCGCGGAAGCCGAACTGGTCCCCGACCTGCGGGTGATAGCGGTGCGGTCGCTGCGGGGGCTGCTGTGCATGCTGCGCGACGAGCCGCCGCCGATCGAGGAAGAGGAGGACGACGAGGAGCTTCCCGTCCGCGCCGCTCCCGAAGGGCTCGCCCTGGGCGGCCGAGCGGCGCGTCCCGGTCTGGACCTGGCGGACGTGCGCGGCCAGGCCGAGGCCCGCCGCGCGCTGGAGATCAGCGCGGCCGGCGGCCATCACCTGTACTTCTGCGGCCCGCCCGGCTGCGGCAAGACGATGCTGGCCGAACGCCTCCCCACACTGCTGCCGCCGCTGGAGCCGGAGGCGGCCCTGGAGGTCACCGCGCTCCACTCGGTCGCGGGCACCCTGCCGCCCGATCAGCCGCTGATCACCAGGCCGCCGTTCTACGCGCCGCATCACACCGCCACCCGGTCGGCCATGGTCGGAGGCGGTTCCGGCCGCACGCTGCAACCCGGCGCGGTCTCCCTGGCCCACCGCGGCATCCTCTTCCTCGACGAGGCGCCCGAGTTCCACAACGGGGTTCTGG
This sequence comes from Actinomadura rubrobrunea NBRC 15275, assembly GCF_001552235.1. Lineage (NCBI taxonomy): Bacteria > Bacillati > Actinomycetota > Actinomycetes > Streptosporangiales > Thermomonosporaceae > Actinomadura > Actinomadura viridilutea. Next base: position 42,235 of record NZ_BCQU01000049.1, read on the forward strand.
ACGCGCTGCGTCAACCGCTGGAGGAGGGAGTGGTGCGGATCTCCCGCACGGAGGGCACGGCCACGTTCCCCGCCAGGTTCACGCTGGTGCTGGCCGCCAACCCGTGTCCGTGCGCGGCGGCCAAGCAGATCGACTGCTCGTGCGCGCCCGGCGTCCGACGCAAATACCAGTCCAAGATCTCCGGACCGCTGCTCGACCGGATCGACCTGAAGCTGGAACTGGTGCCGGCCAGCCGCGCCGAACTGCGGTACGACCTGGAGTTCGCCGAGTCCAGCCAGGTCGTCGCCGAACGCGTCCAGGAGGCCCGCGAGCGGACCCGCAAACGCCTGGCCGACACCCCGTGGCGGTCCAACGCCGAGATCCCCGGCCCGGAGCTGCGCCGCCGGTTCACTCCGGCGCCGGAGGCGATGCGCGCCGCCGACGAGGCCCTGCAGAACGGCACGCTCAGCGCCCGCGGGCTGGACCGCGTGCTGCGAGTGGCCTGGACGATCGCCGATCTCGCCGGACGCGACCAGCCCTCCGAGGACGACGTCGGAGGCGCGCTCGCCCTGTGGACGGTGAGGCGGTCATGACCGACGAACGTCTGGCCAGGGCCGCCCTGACCGCCACGGCCGAACCGGGCGACGCCCTGCTCAACCGCGTCATCGACCGCCTCGGCCCGGTCGGGGCCGTCGAGGCGATCCGCACCGGCGACATCCCCGGAGACCTGCTCTCCGAACGCGTCGTCCGCCGAGTCGAACACTGGCGTATCCGGTCGGCCGCCGCAGACCCCGGACGCGACCTGGAAATCTGCGAACGGCTGGGCGGCCGTCTGCTCTGCCCGGGCGACCCGGAATGGCCCACCACGCTGGACGATCTGGGCGGGGAGCGCCCTTACGCGCTCTGGCTGCGCGGCCCCGGCGACCTGCGCAACACGTGCCTGCGCTCGGTGGCCATGGTCGGATCCCGCGCGGCCTCGTCCTACGGCCTGCGGCTGGCCGCCGGATTCGCCGCCGACCTGGCCGAACGCGGCTGGACGGTGGTCTCGGGAGGGGCGCTCGGCATCGACGCGGCCGCCCACCGGGGCGCCCTGGCGGCCGACGGCCCGACGATCGCGGTGCTCGCCAACGGCGTGGACGTGCCGTATCCGGCGTCCAACGACGGGCTGTTCGCCGAGATCGCCCGCCGCACGCTGCTCGTCAGCGAGTCCCCGCCGGGCGTGGAACCGCACCGCCTGCGCTTCCTCGTCCGCAACCGGGTCATCGCGGCGCTGTGCCGCGGCACGGTGGTCGTCGAAGCCGAGGCGCGCAGCGGGGCCCTCAGCACCGCCGCCTGGACCCGCAGGCTGGGCCGCGTCCTCATGGCGGTTCCCGGCCCGGTCGACTCCCGGACATCGGTGGGCTGCCACAAACTGCTCCGAGACGACCCGTCCGCGACACTGGTCACCCGCTCCGAGGAGATCATCGAGGCGGTCGGCCGGATCGGCGACGACCTGGCCCCGGTCCCGTCCGGCCCCGTGCTCCCCCGCGACCGTCTGGAGCCCACCGCCCGCGCCGTCCTGGAAGCCCTCCCCGCCAGGGGCGCCGCGGGCCCGGCCCAGATCGCCGTCAAGGCGGGCGTGGACCTGGCCACGGTCAACGGCAAGCTCGGCCTCCTGGCCGCCGGCGGCTTCGTCGAACGCTGCTCCGGCGGCTGGCGCCTCACCAAGTCCGCCAAACAGCCGAAATAGCCGCAGTTGACTTCCTCCCCCGGCCTAAAGGCGGGGCCTTCAAAGGTCGCCGGTCGGCCTTCCTGCTTCACAGCCAGCCGCCTCGTCCGAGAGGACTCTCGTTGAGGTCTCACACCAGCTCCACAGGCGTTCTGCCTGTCCGCCAGCCCGGCGGCGAGCACGTTCTTGGCCGCGTTCACATCGCGGTCGTGGACCGCGCCGCAGGCGCATTCCCGCCTCCGGACGTTCAGCGGCATCTCGTCCCGCAAGGTGCCGCACGCCGAGCACAGCTTGGAGGAAGGGAACCACCGGTCAACCGTGACCAGTTCGCGCCGGTACCAGTCGCACTTGTAGTCCGACATCGACCGCAGCTGACGGCACGCCGCATCGGAGATGGCGCGGGCCAGCGAGCGGTTGCGGACCATGGTGCGGGCGGTCAGGTCCTCGATCACGACCGTTTGGTTCTCACGGACGAGCCGAGTGGTGATCTTGTGCAGAACGTCGCGGCACCGGTCGGCGATGCGGGCGACCCGCCGTCGGGTCTTGTCCCGGTTCACGCTGCCCTTGGCTGTACGGGACCGGGCACGCTGCGCCTTGGCGAGCCTGCGCCGGTCCCGGCGCTCATGCCTGGGGTTGTCGATCCTCTCCCCGGTGGACAGCGTCACCAGGCAGGTGATACCAGCTCCACCCCACAGCCGGCTCGACCGGGGCAGGCGGGCGGGATGTTCTCCTCGACCAGGATGGGCACGAACCAGCGTCCCGCCGCGCGACACCGTCACCGTGGACGGCTCCGCACCTTCTGGGAGGGGACGAGACCACACGATGTGCAGCGGGTCGTCCATCTTCGCCAGGTATGAACGCCCGTTCCCCCCAGCGGGCCGCCGAGCGGGCCAGCGGCATCGCCGCCGACCACGTTGGAGCTCGCCCAGCCCGACGCGATCAGGCGATCCCCCATGGACGATCGAGCCGCGCCGGACCCTCTCGCCTAGCGTGCGGCGAGTCGCCGGAGACGACCATGAAGCAGCCCGCTCACGGCCCCGAGCCCTGGCCAGAGCCTCGCAGCCGATCTACGCCAGAGCCTGTACGCCACGCGCCACGGCGCCGAGCGGATCGACGGCATCGCCGCCGACCACGTTGGAGCTCGCCCAGCCCGACACGGTCAGCGGTCCCCATGGACGATCGAGCCGCACCGGACCCGCTCACCGGACATGCGGTGAGTCCGCGGAGACGGCCTTGGAGCAGCCTGCTCGCAGCCCTGTGGCCTGGAGGCTCGCGGTGGGGTGGAGAGGCGGGATCGGAGAGAAAGTGATGTCCGTCTTGCTGAGTCGGCCGACAATGCCCGGCAGTTCGTGCGGTCCGGTGGGCTCAGTGGGCCGCCGGCAGTTCGAAGTCGCTCTTGGCGAGTTCCTCGATGTTGACGTCCTTGAACGTGACGACGCGGACGTTCTTGACGAAGCGCGCAGGACGGTACATGTCCCAGACCCAGGCGTCCTGCATGGTGACCTCGAAGAACACCTCGCCGTTGTCGGAGCTGCGCACCTGCAGGTCCACCGAGTTGGTGAGATAGAACCGCCGCTCCGTCTCCACCACGTAGGTGAACAGGCCGACGACGTCGCGGTACTCGCGATAGAGCTGCAGCTCCATCTCGGTCTCGTACTTCTCGAGATCCTCGGCGCTCACGCTCGTGCCCCTTCCGTCCGCCCCTCGCCGGGAATCTCCCCCGCGGGGCCGTACCCGGACTCCTCCCCCATGGCCTCTCCACCATTGTTACGCACGGCGCGCCCCACGTTCACGAAGGAGAACCGATGCTCCGGACACGGCCCGTACCTGGCCAGAGCCGCTGAATGGTCACGCGTCACATACCCCTTGTGCACATCGAAGCCATAGGCCGGGTAACGCTCGTGCAAGTCGATCATGATGCGGTCACGGGTGACCTTGGCCACGATCGAGGCCGCCGCCACGCATGCCGCCACTTGGTCCCCCTTGATGACCGCCAGCCCCGGCACGTCCAGACCGGGAACGGCGAATCCATCGCTCAGCACGTACGCGGGCCGCCGCTCCAGCGCCGCCAGCGCGCGCCGCATGCCCATGACGTTGCTCCGGTGCAGCCCCACCCGGTCGACGTCGTGGCAGGGGATGATCACCGTGCTCCACGCCACGGCCCGCTCGACGATCTCGTCGTACAGCTCCTCGCGGCGCGCCGGGGTGAGCTGTTTGGAGTCGGTCAGCCCTTCGATCCGCTCGCGTCGCCCATCGGGCAGGATCACCGCGCCGACCACCAGCGGGCCCGCGCACGCGCCGCGGCCCGCCTCGTCGACACCGGCCACAGGGCTGAAGCCCGCGTGCGCCAACGCCCGCTCGTAGGCGTACAACCCGGCGTCCCGGCGCGGGGTGTAGCGGAGTGGACGACCTCTCATGGTCCGCAGCGTACGTCTCTTGCACCCGTCCTGGCGCCCGGAATGGGAGTCATGCCCGTACCGGCACCCCGCCGACGGCATGCCCTACCGCTCCAGCAGCCCGTATCGCAGCCCCCGACGGACGTATCGAGGCGTAGGTGATCGCTCTGCGCCGCACACAACGATCGGCCCTCTCCGCCTGACCGCTCGCACTGACTGGCATCGCGCTCTGCACCGCGTGCCGCATCCCGGCACGCCACGGCGCCGCCAGCGGCAGGCACCGGGCCGCCGGCGACACCTTTCTCCGCTGCAAGCACCGGCGCCGGCGACCTGGTCCACATCTACGTCACATAGATTCGGTCGTTCCCCCGGACGGCGGCGGGTACTGGGCGCGCCGAGGCCGCATCAACCGGCACCGCGACGGCACCGGCAGCCCCCGATGGACACCAACGACATCGAGGGGCAAGTAATCGCTCGGGTCGGCCCCGCCCGCACTGGCATCGCGCTCTGCACCGCGTGCCGCATCCCGGCACGCCACGGCTCGGCGCCCCTGGCGCCCCAGACGGCGGCTGGTCAAGGCCATCTGGGAGCCGCGCCTCAACATGGAGCTCGAGCACCTGCGGATCGCTGCGAGCTGATGCGGCGGAGCGACGACACCGGGAGCCCAGGGCGACCCGCGGGCCGTCTGAACAACCTTTCGTCGGGGCCCCAGGGCGTCGTCGAGGTGACGGCCTTGAAATTCCTCACGGCCGTGCGGTGGCCGGGTCAGGAGCGCCGGCGGCGTAGGCGGTAGCGGCGGTGGAGGTAGGTGATGGGGACGGCGCCCGCGAGGCCGAGCGCGAAGGGGGTGGCGGGCAGGGCCGCCCCGGCCGCCTGCAGCGCCGGCTGTTCGAAGGTCTTCGGGATCGGGAGGGTGCCCATGTGCTTCGGAGGCCAGACGATCACGAAGGCGCGGCCGATGACGCGGTTGGTGGGGATGGTGCCGCCGCCGGGGTCGCCGCGGTGGGCCCGCGAGTCGGAGGAGACCTCGCGGTGGTCGCCCATCACCCACAGCTGGCCGGGCTGGACGACGTGGTCGAACGGCTCGTTGGACGGCCGGTTCTGCTCGCCCGTGAGGGGGTCGGTGTACAGGTAGGAGCGCTCGTCCAGCGGCACGCCGTTGACGGTGATGCGGCCGCGGGCGTCGCAGCACTTGACGTGGTCGCCGGGGACGCCGATGACGCGCTTGATGTAGTCCTTCTCGCCGGGCACCATGCCGAAGGTCCGGCCGATGCCGCGCAGCGCCCGGGAGACCGGGTTGCCGGGCTCCTCCACCTGGACCTCGGGGTCCCAGGAGTCCAGGCCGTTGAACACGACGATGTCGCCGCGTTTCACGTCGCGGGTATGGTAGACGATCTTGTTGACGAGGACGCGGTCGCCGATCTGCAGGGTGTTCTCCATCGACGCGGACGGAATATAGAACGCCTGCACGGCGAACGCCTTGATGATCAGGGCGAGGATCAGCGCCACCCCGATGAGGATCGGCAGCTCTTTCCAGAAGGAGCCCTGCTTGCGCTCCTTGCGGCCGCCGCTCTCCCCGTCGTCCGAGGACGTGTCGCCAGCGCCTTCCGCACCGGAGGTCACGGTCTGCTTGTCGTCGGGCACCGCGCCCTCGGCTTCCGATCGCACGTCTCTCCGATCGTCCTCGTCAGTCATCCCTTGCGCAAGACTATCGGCGCGGACGCCGTCGCACCGCGCACCGGACCGTGTCGCGCCCGATCCGGGCCCGACGCGCGTCCCCGCCACTGCGGGCAACGCTCCGTTCCCCTCGAAGGGTTCCTGAACGGGCCCACCGCCCACAAGACGAATTCGAAGCGATTACCCGGTATTGGGAGGAAAATGCCGGAGGAAACAGGCCGACGCCCCGGAGCTCGGTCCGGGGCGTCGGGAAGCGGCGGGCGCGATCAGAATTCGCGCTTCTCCTTGATGCGGGCCGCCTTGCCGCGCAGGTTGCGCAGGTAGTACAGCTTGGCCCGGCGCACGTCGCCGCGGGTGACCACTTCGATCTTCTCGATGTGCGGGCTGTTCAGCGGCCAGGTGCGCTCGACGCCGTAGCCGCCCTTGCTGACCTTGCGGACGGTGAAGGTCTCGCGGGCGCCGCCGCCCTGCCGCCGGATCACCACGCCCTCGAAGACCTGGATCCGGGTGACCTTGCCTTCGGTGATGCGCGCGTGCACCTTGACCGTGTCGCCCGGGCGGAAGGCCGGGTGGTCGGTGCGCAGCGTGGCCTGCTCGATCTCACGGATCAGGGTGTGCATGACAGCGGTTCCTCATGGTCATACGCGGCGTCGAGAGGCCCCGGTGAACGCGGTGGGGGCGTCGCGCCGCGCGAAGTGGATCTTGATGGGAGTCTGTGTGCCGGGCGCCCGCGCGCACGGCGGTGTTTCAGTGTGCCACATCCTCGCCGTCCACCGGAAAACCGGCCTCGGCCAGCACCCGGCGGTCCTGCGCGTCGAGCGTCGCCGGGTCCAGCCGCGCGGCCAGTTCCGGACGGTTGCGCACGGTGCGCCGCAGCGCCTGGTCGCGGCGCCACCGGGCGATCGCGCCGTGGTTGCCCGACAGCAGGATCTCCGGGACGGCGCGGCCGCGCCAGACCGGCGGCTTGGTGTAGACGGGGCCCTCCAGCAGCGACTCCATCGCGCCGGGGGCGAAGGAGTCGTCGGCCACCGAGTCGGCGTTGCCGAGCACCCCCGGCAGCAGCCGCCCGACCGCCTCGACGATCGCCAGGACCGCGACCTCGCCGCCCGCCAGCACGAAGTCGCCCAGGCTGACCTCGTCCACCGGCATGCGGGTGCGGGCCTCGTCCACGACGCGCGCGTCGATGCCCTCGTACCGGCCGCAGGCGAACACCAGCCAGTCCTCCTCGGCCAGCTCGACGGCGGTGGCCTGGGTGAACGGGCGGCCGCTCGGGGTGGGCACGATCAGCCGGGGCACGGGCCCGCCGGGCGGCGCGATGGCGTCCAGCGCCTCCCCCCACGGTTCGGGCTTCATCACCATGCCGGGCCCGCCCCCGTACGGTGTGTCGTCGACGGTGCGGTGCCGGTCGTGGGTCCACTGCCGCAGGTCGTGCACGCGCACGTCGAGCAGGCCGGCGCGGCGCGCCTTGCCCAGCAGGGAGACGTCCAGCGGAGCGAAGTACTCCGGGAAGATCGTGACGATGTCGAGCTTCATCAGGCTTTCGGTGGTGCCGGTCGCGGGGAGCGTCGCCCCGGGGGTGGCTCAGTCGAGGAGGCCGGGGGGCGGGTCGATGCGCAACCGCCCCCCGGGGACGTCCACCTCGGGGACCAGGGCGGCGACGAAGGGCACCAGCACCTCGCCTCCGTCGGCCCGGCGCACCACGAGCAGGTCCTGTCCGTGGTGCCGCACCTCCGCGACGGTGCCGACGTCGGCGCCGTCGACGGTGGTCACGGCCAAGCCGATGAGCTCCTGGTCGTGGAACTCGTCGGGGTCGGCCGAAGGGGGGATGTCGGAGGGGTCGACGACGAGCCAGACGCCGCGCAGTTCGTCGGCGGCGTTCCGGTCGTCGACTCCGGAGAAGCGCACGAGCAGCCGGCCCGCGTGCCATCTGGCGCGCTCGACCGTCAGCGGGCCGACGTCCGCCGGGTCGGTGGCCAGTTCGGCGCCGGGCGCGAACCGGCGGTCGGGGTCGTCGGTGCGCACGTCGATGGCGAGTTCGCCGCGGATCCCGTGCGGGCGGCCGATCCGGCCGATCACCACCTGGTCGTCCGGTTCGGTGCCCGGCCCGGCCCCTCCCGGCGTTCGGGGAGGGCGCCGCCCCGGCACGGCGCCGCGGCCCTGCGCGGACGCGCCGGCGGGACGCCGGGCGGGGGTTCCGGCGGGCCGCCCCTT
>NZ_BCQU01000050.1:0-50077 GCF_001552235.1 Actinomadura rubrobrunea NBRC 15275
GCCGCCGCCCGCCGCCGCACCGGCGGCCCCGCGCCCCGCCTCCCCCGCCGCTGCGACTCCGGCCCCGGCTGCCGCGCGGCCGTCCGGAGGGCCGGACGTCGCCGCGGTGCAGCGGATCTGGCCGGAGATCGTCGAGGCCGTCAAGCAGCGCAGCAGGGTCGCCTGGATGGCGATCATGTCGGGCGTCCAGCCGATCTCGCTGGAGGGCAACCTGCTGACCCTGTCATTCGAGGCCGAGGGCGCGCGGACCAACTTCACCAACGGCGGCCGCGACGCGGTGCTGCGCGAGGTCCTCAAGCAGCGTCTGGGCGTCGATTGGCGGATCGACACGGTGCTCGCCGGCAGCGCGCCGACCCGCGGGCGAGGCGGTGCTGCGGCGGGACGCCCGGGCCTGTCGGGCGGTGCCGCATCGTCGGGGCCGGCGGCCGGATACGGCAGCCCCGCCGCGTCCATGCCGTCCCGTGGCGCTGCCGAACCGCCCCCCGCTGCGTCCGCCCCGACGGCGCCCTCAGGTCCTTGGACCGTTTCGGTGCCCGCGGCCACCCCCGACACCGCGCCGCCGCCTCCGGACGAGGCGCCTCCGCCGGAGCCGCCGTTCGACGAGAGCGACGAGGTGGACCCCGAGGGAGACGCCGACGCCGACAGCGCCGAGGCGGAGCTGACCGGCATGGCGCTCATCCAGCGCGAACTCGGCGGCCAGATCATCCGCGAGATCGACAACTCCTGACCGTCCCCCGCGATCTGCCGGGTGTGCCGGTCGGGCACGTTGGTGACGCGGGCGACTGTCCCTTGGCGCCTGCGATGCCTTGGTGGCCGTTGCAGCAGCCGAGCCAGTCCTTGAAGGCGGCCTGTAGGTCGCGTCGTCGAGCTGGTGCTGCCACCTGGCATGTGTTCGGTGCGATGGCCTCACGGGGCTCTGCACGGTGGCATTCGGTGGGGCGGCACGGGGATTGACGGCATGCTGGCCCGACGACCCGCGCGGTGGTGGAGCGTGGTTCGTCCACGGTGAAGATGCCGGCCTCGCGCATGACCTGGACGGCCAGGTCCCATGAGGCGACGAGCCAGCCGCCCAGCGCAGGCAGCCAGGACACCGGCTCGTGCGCCTGGGGGCCAGCTGGTGCCACTTCGAGCTGTGAACGAGGCAGTCGGGTGGGCCTTCTGGTGTGTTGGCTCGCTGGTGGGTTGGCGGTCGGCTCCTGGCCCTTGATGCTCGGCCCTCAAGCGGCGCTGTGCCTGCAGGGCGCGGTGATTGCATGCGGACGCGTTGATGACCGCGGAGGTGGGCTCGGGCCGGTCCGGTCGATCTTGGTGTTCGGCTGAGGACGTCCTCGCACCGCCTGGGCCGTCAGCGCGGATTCCACGACCATGTGCGCACGCTGGCACGCCGCCGGGGTCTGCGCAGTGGGTGAACGAGCGGGGACGAAGCAGTCAGCCGGGCAGGCGCTCGGGCGGTCACGAGGCGGGCCGCCCACAGGGTTCACCCGGCGGTCGACTCGCGCGGCATCGCATATGCCGCCCTACCAGGACTGATCACCATGTCACCGCACTGCTGCGGATCCACCATGATCCACCGGACACGGCCTAGGGGCGACTGAAAGTTTCCGTGTCTCCCTGAGGTCATGGGGGCCGTGCGCGTGGAGGGCGGCCGTGTTGTTCAAAGGGCGTCCCTGGGGGCGTGGGCGCGGAGCAGGCCGCCTACCAGGAGCAGTGGATTGAGGGGCGATACGGTCGCCCTGCGCACGACGCCGGAAGCCATAGGCGTCCCGCTGTCGGCACGTACCGCATCACGTTCGAAACCCGTAGTCTCGGGAAGACAGGGCGTGCGGTGGCCGTCCGGTCGTTGGCACGAGGCTCCGTGAGGGGCCGTTGAGGTCCCGCGTGGGGCCGCGAGGGAACGGAGAGACCGTGGAACCCGGTGGTCAGTTGAACATCCAGGAGCTGCTGCAGCAGGCCCAGCGGGTGCAGGAGCAGTTGTTCGCCGCGCAGCGCGAGCTGGCGGAGGCCGAGGTGCAGGGCAGCGCCGGCGGCGGTCTGGTGACGGCGACGGTCAACGGCCAGGGCGAGGTGACCGCGATCTCCATCGACCCCAAGGCCATCGACCCGGACGATCCGGCCGATACCGCCGAGACCATCGCCGACCTGGTGCTGGCCGCGATCCGCGACGCCGCTCGGGCCGTGGCGCGGCTGCAGGAGCAGAAGATGGGGCCGCTGGCCGAGGGGCTCGGCGGTGGCGGCATACCAGGCATTCCGGGCATGCCGGGGTCGGGGGGAACGTCCGGAGCCTGATCCCCGGTCCGGCCCGCGCCCGCCCCCTGCGCCGCCGCCCGTTCCGGTCGGCGCGAACCCAGCTGCCCACCAGGCCGAAACGAGCATGGAAGGAACTGACCGTTGTACGAAGGGGTCGTCCAGAACCTCATCGACGAACTGGGCCGGCTGCCCGGCGTCGGCCCCAAGAGCGCGCAGCGGATCGCCTTCCACCTGCTGGCCGCCGACCCCGCCGACGTCGACCGGCTGACCAAGGCCCTCAAGGAGGTCAAGGAGAAGGTCCGCTTCTGCCGCACCTGCGGGAACGTGGCCGAGGAGGAGGAGTGCCGCATCTGCCGCGACCCCCGCCGCGACCCGCACGTCATCTGCGTGGTGGAAGAGTCCAAGGACGTCGTGGCGATCGAGAAGACCCGCGAGTTCCGCGGCCGCTACCACGTGCTCGGCGGGGCGATCAGCCCCATCGAGGGCGTCGGCCCCGACGACCTGCGCATCCGCGAGCTGATGCAGCGTCTGGCGGACGGCACCGTCACCGAGCTGATCCTGGCCACCGACCCCAATCTCGAGGGCGAGGCCACGGCGACCTACCTGGCCCGCCTGGTCAAGCCCATGGGCATCACCGTCACCCGCCTGGCGAGCGGCCTGCCGGTGGGAGGCGACCTGGAGTACGCCGACGAGGTGACGCTGGGCCGCGCTTTCGAAGGACGGAGGCTCCTGGATGTCTGAAGCCAACAGCCCGCAGGACTGGAACGCCGTCGCCGAGCGGGTGGCGCGCCACGTGGAGGACTACCTCAGCGGACTGGAGGCGGTCGCGCGCGGCGAGGCGGGCCCGCACACCGTGCCGATGCTGCTGCTGGAGGTCTCGCAGGTCATCCTGGCCGGTGCGCAACTGGGCGCCAGCAAGGACGTGATCCTGCCGGACAACTGGGAGCCCGAGGTCGGCGAGGACCCCGACCTGGACTCGCTGCGGCAAGGCCTGGCCGAGCGGCTGCTGACGATCGACGAGTACGTCGAGGTCTTCGACCCCTACAAGGACACCGAGCCGACGTCGTACCGGCTCTCGGACGACCTGGTCGACGTCGCCAGCGACCTGGTCCACGGGCTGCGCCACTACCACCAGGGCCGCCCCCTGGAGGCGCTGTGGTGGTGGCAGTACTCCTACTTCAACCACTGGGGCAACCACGCGGGTGCGGCTTTGCGCGCCCTGCACGCCGTCGTGGCCAACGCCCGCCTGGACGTCGTCACCGAACCCGTCTCCGTCCAGTAGAGCCGGGGCGTCCACCAGGTCCCGGTTGCCGCGTTCGCCGTGGCCCTGGTGCCCGCGATCACTGTTGCCGTTGCGCCCGCGCGGACGACGGATCTGAGCGTCCTCGCGACGAGTTCGCTGTGGAGAGGCCTTCGCCCACTGCAGACCGCAGTACTGCGGCCACGGCACTGGGGCGGCGCGGGGCCGAGCGTGCTCTCCTCGGCGGCCACGAACGGCGCCACCGACCCTTCATCTCACATGTTGAGACGGCGGGTCACATGTCGGGAGTTATCTGCTCGTAATGCGGTGCCGAGACCTCGGTAGACTCGTCGCCGGTACACGTCAGTCTGACCCCGATCCGAGGAGCGCCACCCGTGGCTCTTGTCGTGCAGAAGTACGGTGGCTCCTCCGTAGCGGACGCCGAGTGCGTCAAGCGGGTCGCCCAGCGCATCGTCGCGACGAAGAAGGCGGGCAACGACGTGGTCGTCGTGGTGTCCGCCATGGGTGACACAACGGATGAGCTGATCGATCTGGCCGAGCAGGTCAGCCCGCTTCCTCCCGCGCGCGAGCTGGACATGCTGCTGACGGCCGGGGAACGCATCTCGATGGCGCTGCTGGCCATGGCCATCGCCAACCTCGGCCATGAGGCGCGGTCGTTCACCGGTTCCCAGGCCGGCGTGATCACCGACGGCTCGCACGGCAAAGCCAGGATCATCGACGTCACCCCCGGCCGGATCCGCGACGCGCTGAACGAGGGCTCCATCGCCATCGTGGCCGGCTTCCAGGGCGTCTCCCAGGACACCAAGGACATCACCACGCTGGGCCGCGGCGGCAGCGACACCACCGCCGTGGCGCTGGCCGCGGCGCTGAACGCCGACGTGTGCGAGATCTACACCGACGTGGACGGCGTGTTCACCGCCGACCCCCGGATCGTTCCAGCCGCCCGGCGCATCCCCCGCATCTCCTACGAGGAGATGCTGGAGATGGCCGCCAGCGGCGCCAAGATCCTGCACCTGCGCTGCGTGGAGTACGCGCGCCGCTACAACATCCCGATCCATGTGCGCTCCTCGTTCAGCCAGAAGGAGGGCACCTGGGTGGTCGACAGCGACGACATCGAAGGACGTGACATGGAGCAGGCGATCATCTCCGGGGTCGCGCACGACCGCAGCGAGGCCAAGATCACCGTGGTCGGGGTGCCGGACAAGGTGGGCGAGGCGGCCACCATCTTCCGGGTGCTGTCCGACGCCGAGATCAACATCGACATGATCGTCCAGAACGTGTCGGCGGCGTCCACCGGCCGCACCGACATCTCGTTCACCCTGCCGGCCAGCGACGGGCAGACCGCCCTGGCCGCCCTCAACAAGGTCAAGGACGAGATCGGCTTCGAGTCGCTGCGCTACGACGACCGGATCGGCAAGATCTCGCTGATCGGCGCGGGCATGCGGTCGCACCCGGGCGTGACGGCCACGTTCTTCTCGGCCATCGCCGACGCCGGGGTCAACATCGAGATGATCTCGACCTCGGAGATCCGGATCTCGGTGGTGGTGGCGCAGGACGACGTCGACACCGCCGTGGCCGCCGCGCACCGCGCCTTCGACCTCGACGCCGACCAGGTGGAGGCCGTCGTCTACGGCGGCACCGGCCGCTGACGCCCGCCTGACCGCGTCCAGCCCGCACCGCCGGCCCGCCGGTGGTGCGGGCTCGTCACAGGCAGGGCGCCGGATGCCCGCCGCAGGCTGCGGCTCCCATGATTGAGCCGGACGTCGTGGCTCTCAGCCCCCCAGATGCGGCGGGGCTGCCGAGGCGGTTCGTCAGCGGGCGGGCCTGGCGATTCGACGTTCGGCGGGTCTGCGACCGGCAAGCGCGTAAGTGGCAGCAGGACGCCGGATCGGTGGCTTCAGGCCGGTCCCCGCGGCCGAAGCAGGACATCAAGGCTCCGGCTCACGGGACGTGCTGGTGCTGGACCAGGGCGTCCCGCCCCAGGCGTGGCGGGGCGACAGATGGGGCGCCGGCCTGCGCATGATCAGAGGTCAGGGCTTCGGTGGACCCCGCGGGCTTGCGCTGGGCCCGCCGAGGCGTCTAAGACGGCGGACCTGGTGCTTCGGGAGCCGGCGACTCTGCGGCATGACGGGCCGAGAGGCGTCGCCGCGGACTGCGTGCGTGCTTTGCGGCCGAGCAGGATGTCGAAGAAGATCAGCGGCCTACGTATAGGGCCGGGTGGTGGTCAGGGGGCCCGTCAACGCGTCATCGACGGTCTGCGAAGGCCGGCAGGGCTGCGGCCAGAGAGACGTAGCTTGTAGGCGTGGCGGGGCGCCAGGCGAGGCGCCTGTCGGCGGCTGTAGGCCGCGCAAAGACGCGTCTGGAACCGCAGTAGGCCTGGGAGCCATCGAAGCGGGTCATTCGCGGATCTGGCTTTGGGCCAGGTGTGTCTGGCGCGGCACGTAAGGAGGGGCGGAGTTTCGGCCCACCCCGCGGCGGGTGAAGCGCTTGTGGGCGCCCGACGGGGCGCGCGGGATCTGGGCGGCCGTTGGTGAACGCGGCGGCCCTCCGGAACGTTGAACCCGCCGGGGGCCGCTGACGATGACACCGTGACCTCGGCCGGGCGTTCGCGACGGGCCGGGGCGTCAGGGGCCGAGCGGGAAGGGAGAGCCCGATGAGCTCCAAGCCGACCCTCGCGGTCGTGGGCGCCACCGGCGTCGTCGGCGGCGCGCTGCTCGGCATCCTGTCCACCCGCAAGAGCGTGTACGGGCGGATCCGGCTGGTGGCCTCGCCGCGGTCCGCGGGCCGCACGCTGACCGTGTGCGGCGAAAGCGTCGAGGTCGTCGCGTTGACGCCGGACGTGTTCGACGGGGTCGACATCGCGATGTTCGTGGTGCCCGACGCGGTGGCGGCCGAGTGGGCGCCGGTCGCGGCCGCTCGCGGCGCGGTGGTCGTCGACACGTCCGCGGTGTTCCGCATGGACCCGGACGTGCCGCTGGTGGTGCCGGAGGTGAACGGCGAGCAGGTGCGGCCGCGGCCCCGCGGCATCGTCGCCGGCCCCGGCTGCCTCACCCTCGCGATGATCGTCGTGATCGGGGCGCTGCACCGGACCTACGGGCTGCGCGAGCTGGTCGTCGCGTCGTACGAGGCCGCCTCCGGTGCCGGACGGGCGGGCGTCGACGCGCTGCACGACCAGCTGGAGCGGGTCGGCGGCCGCCGCGAGCTGGGGACCCTCCCGGGGGACGTGCGGGCCGCGGTCGGCGAGTCCGGCCCGTTCCCGGCGCCGCTGGCGCTGAACGTGGTGCCGTGGGCGGGGACGGTGGAGGACGGCGGCTGGTCGTCGCAGGAGTTGCGGATCCGCGAGGAGTCCCGCAAGATCCTCGGGCTGCCGCGGCTGAAGGTGGCGGCGACGTGCGTGCGGGTCCCGGTGGTGACGGCGCATTCGCTGGCGGTCCACGCGGTGTTCGACCGCGCGGTCGACCAGCGGGAGGCCCAGGCGGTGCTGGCCGGTTCGCCGGGCGTGGTGCTGTTGGACGACCCCGACAGGCACGAGTTCCCGACGCCGGCCGACGTCGTCGGCACCGATCCGACCTGGGTGGGGCGGGTGCGCCGGTCGCCGGACGATCCGAAGGCTCTGGACCTGTTCGTGTGCGGAGACAATCTCCGTAAGGGTGCGGCGCTCAACGCCGCCCAGATCGGCGAACTGGTCGCCGCCGAGACGGCCGACGGCTGAGGAGGGCCCGGCCGGGGCCGCGGCACGGACCGTCCGCGGCCGAGGCCGGTCGCGGCGGTGAACCGTCCAGGGATTTAGGGTGGCGAACGTGACCGAGACCAAGCCGGCGAAGTCGGAGCAGACCCGGGCGCTGATCGTCCAGACGGCGCTGCGGCTGTTCCGCGAACGCGGGTACGAGGCGACGACGATGCGGGCCATCGCCAAGGAGGCCGGGGTCTCGGTCGGCAACGCCTACTACTACTTCGGCTCCAAGGAGGAGCTGATCCAGGCGTACTACGACGAGCTGCAGGAGGAGCACGGCAAGGCGTGCCGGGCGGTGCTCGACCGCGAACGCGACTTCGCGCCGCGCCTGCTGGGCGTGCTGAAGGCCCGGATCGACACGATGGTGCCGTACCACCAGTTCGCCGGGAAGTTTTTCAAGTTCGCCGCCGAGCCGACCAGTCCGCTCAACCCGTTCAGCGCCGAGTCCGGTCCGGCGCGCGCCGCCGCCGTGGCGATCTACCGCGAGGTGGTCGACGGCTCCACCCTGAAGATCGACCCGGAGTTCCGGCAGGAGCTGCCCGAGCTGCTGTGGCTGTACTCGATGGGCATCGTCCTGTACTGGGTGCACGACAGCTCGCCGGGCTGCCGCAAGACGTACCTGCTGGTCGAGCGGACCGTGCCGCTGGTGGACCGGATGGTTTCGATGTCCCGGCTCCCGGGTTTCAAGTCGGTCACCCGGGAGCTCGTCGAGATCATCCGCGAGGTCCGCGCCTGATCCGCCGGGACGCGGGGTCAGGCCATGCCGAGGTGCTTGCGGGCGAACGCGATCTCCAGGGCCATCTGTTTGATGCGCTCCTCCACCACCAGGGAGCCGTGCCCGGCGTCGTACCGGTAGACCTCGTGCGGCTTGCCGAGCTCGGCCAGCCGTGCCAGGTAGTTGTCGATCTGCCGGATCGGGCAGCGCGGGTCGTTCTCCCCGGCCAGGATGAGCACCGGCGCCTTGACCCGCTCGACGTAGGTGATCGGGGACGAGGCGCGGTACCGGTCGGGCACCTCCTGCGGGGAGCCGCCGAACAGGCTGCGGTCGAACGCCTGCAGGCCCTCCATCTCGTCCTCGTACGCGGCGACGTAGTCGGCGACCGGCACCGAGGCGACCGCCACCGACCAGTCGTCGGGGCGGGTGCCGATGCCGAGCAGGGTGAGGAAGCCGCCCCAGGACCCGCCGGTCAGCACCAGGCGCGTCGGGTCCGCCAGGCCCGACGCGACGGCCCAGTCGCGGACCGCGGTGATGTCCTCCAGCTCGGTCAGGCCGACGCGCCCCTCGATGGCGTCGCGCCACTGCGACCCGTACCCGGTGGAGCCCCGGTAGTTGACGCGCACCACCGCGAAGCCGTGGTCGACCCAGGCGGCCACGGACGGGGCGAACGAGTCGTCGTCCTGGGCGGTCGGGCCGCCGTGCACGTCGAACACCGTCGGGTACGGGGCGGCGCCGCCCTCCGGCTTGCTGATCAGCGCGTGGATGCGGCCGGCGGGGCCGTCCACCCACACGTCCTCCACGGGCACCGACGGCGGCGCGGGCGGGCCGGGCGGCGTCAGCACCACCGCGCCGGACGTGGAGCGGACCACCGGCGGTTCCGCCGCCGACGACCAGGAGAACTCGACCGTGCCGTCCGGACGGGCGGTGGCGCCGCCGATCACGCCGCGCGGGGTGTCGATCCGGTCGAGGGCGCCGGTGGCCAGGTCGTAGCGGTACAGCTCGTCGCGGGCGTGGTGGGAGTGGCAGATCAGCAGCGCGGAGCCGTCCGGGTACCAGTCGGCGGTGACCTCGCCGGGCAGATCCAGGACGATCTCCTGCTCGGTGCCGGCGACCGGGTCCCAGATCAGCAGCTCGTCCCGGCCGCGCCGCTCGTGGCCGACCAGCAGCCGCGTGTCGCCGGCGACCGGGGCGAACCCCTCACCGTACACGCCCTTGCCCGGGCCGTCCCACAGGTCGGCGACGGTGGTGCCGTCCGGCCGCACCACGCGCAGCGCCATGTGCCTGCTGTCGCCGTGCTCGCTGTGCCCGATCGCGATGAGCGTCTCGTCCCGGGACAGCGCGGCGACGTGGGCGTCCTCGGCGTGCTCGTACAGCACCTCGGGTTCGGCGCCGGGCGCGCACAGGTGGACGGACGTGCCGGCGTCGGTGGTGCGGCCGATCAGGGCCAGGCCGCTGTCGCCGAGGGCGAGCCCGGCGGGGTAGGACGGCTCCAGCCCGGGCACGGCGGGGGCGCTGTCGCCGCCGTCGAACGGGGTGCGCATCCACACGCCGAACTCGTCGCCGTCGGTGTCGGCGAACCACCAGACCCATTCGCCGGTGGGGTCGACGCCGCCCATCCAGGTGCCGTTGGGGCGGTCGGTGATCTGCCGTCGGGCGTCGGTCGACCGGTCCCAGGCGTAGATCTCCCAGGTGCCGGAGGCGTTCGACCGGTACACGCAGCGGTGCGGGGCGGTGCGCGCCCAGCCCGGCAGGCTCACTCGCGGGGCCCGGAACCGGGCCTTCCAGCGCTCTTCGTCGACCATGCCCCTCAGTATCGCGGACGGTCCCCGGTGCCGGCGGGGCCTGCTTTGGCGCCCGGATGGTGCATATCGCCGTAAAAGGGCATGCTTGCGAAATGACGGCGTCCCAGAAGCACCGCCCCCCGCAGGAGGCGGTGCGCGTGGTGTTCGAACTCCCTCGGGAGGACGACGACTGGCCGCCCGCCGCGTCCGAACGGGTCTGGGCCTTCCCGGTCGCCGAGGACCGCGCGGAGGTGGCCAACATCCCGTTCTTCGTGCGCGGGATCGCTCTCGGCGACGTGGTGCGCACGGAGGTGGACGACGAGGGCGTCCTGTGGGGCAGGGAGGCGGTGCAGTGGTCCGACAACTGCACGATCCGCGTCACGGTGTTCAGGAACGGCGCCCTGGCCGGCGACCGGCGCGCTGTCCTCGACATGTTCGCCCCGCTCGGCGTGGAAGGCGAGGGCATCGCGCAGACCGCGCTGGTGGCGCTGAACGTCCCGCCCACCGCCGATCTGGCGGCCGTGCGTGACCTGCTGCGGCGCGGGCGGAGCGAAGGCTGGTGGGACTACGAGGAGAGCTGCACCACCCCCGCCTGGCGCGCCCTCGGCCAGACGTGACCGTCCGCTCAGAGATCGGGCGGGACGGACCCGTCCGGCTTCTCCCACGGCACCCGCCGGGCCTCGCTCGGAGCGACCGCGCGGGGATTCGGCACGAGAGTGCCGTGCACGGCGCGGGCGACCCGTTCGATCGTCTGCACGCCGTACCGCATGGTCGGGGTGTCCTGGGTGAGCACGACGATCAGGTAGTCCTCGCGGTCGCCCTTGAAGGCGCCGATGCTGTGCACCCGCCAGTACCGGCTGAGGCGCGGCAGCCAGCCGTTCTTGACGTACCAGCGGATGCCGCGCGCCCGGCCGGTCGGTGTGCCCCACCGCTGCTCGGGGATGACGCGCCCCATCAGGTCGAGCACGTAGCGGCGCGAGGCGGTGGTGAGGACCTTGTTGCGGCTGGTCAGCAGCCTCAGCAGGCGCAGCTGGTCGTTCGCGGTGATCTGCGTCAGGCCCCAGTGGTTCTCTCGGCCGAGGGTGGTCCGGCGCATGCCGGCCAGCCGCAGGAAGCGCTGCAGGCTCGTCCGGCCGACCGACCGCCACAGCGCGGACGCCGCGGGGTTGTCCGACCTGGTGATCATCTTGTCGGCGAGGGAGCGCTCCCGCGCGGTGAGCGTTCTGCCCTGTTCCTGCGCCTTGCGCAGCAGGGCGGCCAGAATGGTCACCTTGACGACGCTGGCGGAGTCGTAGCGGCGGTCGGCGTCCACCGCGCAGGTGATCTTGCGTCGGCGGTCGTACACGGCCACGGACTCGGTGCCGGTGCGTCCGCTCAGCGCCCGGTCGATGGCGCGGCCGAGCGTCCGCGCGGTCCGCGGGTCCGCGGTCGACCGGCACGTCTGGGCGATCCGCTCGTGCCCCGACGCGGGCGCGACGCGCCCGGACGGCACGCGTGCGGCGCCCCCCGAGGCCGCGACGCCCGCGGCCGCGCCCCCTGCCGTGCCGCCGTGGAAGACGAGCACGGCGCCGGCCAGCGCCAGGACCGACCCGGCTGATCGCACACCTGGTGACATGCCGCCACGGTAGTGATCACAGGGGCGGTTCTGGCAAGCACCGTCCGTGACATCGGCGTGCCGCCCCGTGGCCGTCCACAGGCTGTGGAAAACCGTTCAGGTGCCGACGATGCCGCTCTCGGTGGCCGAGCGGGTGCGCTACGCTCGGCCCGATCGTCTGTGGAACCCCCGAGAGCGACGACACATGCGGAAGGCACCTTTCCCCCTGCTCGCCACGGGCGCACTGATCGCCACGCTGACCCTGGGCGGCTGCGGCGGCAGCGACCGCTGGTGCGAACACGACGCCACCGACACCAGGGTCGACGACAGCTACTGCGAGAAGAACACTCCCGGCTACGAGTGGGAGTACGACGACGGCAAGAGCAAGAAGAAGTCGAAGACGAAGAGCAAGCACTGACCGTCCGCGCCGCGCGGCGGAACGCGCAGGTCACCGCCAGGGCGGCGCAGCTCGGTGGCCCCCCCACGGCGCGAGCACCGCTGCGCGCCGGTGTCGAACGGCGCGGCCCCGGAACCGGTCAGGCGGAGCCGAGCGGACGCCGCGCGCGGGACGCGCGGCGGACCAGCCGCCGAGCCCTGCCCGAACGGCGCCGGCGGCGCGTGCCGCCGGAGACCTGCTCGGCGAGGAGCTCCCTGAGGGACCGCGGAACGATCACTTCGGGCTGCTCGGCGAATCGTGAACGCATCGGGCTTCTCCTTGATGGTCTGCCCTCAGGCGGATCGGCGGATACCCGGGGGAAGTGCAGCCGTCGTTCGCCCAGAGGGGATCAAGCGGCGGAGGCGCGGACCCCGTAAGCGCGCGACACCGCCGTCAGGGCCCACCGCATGCGGGCCGCGTACACCTCCGGGTGGTCGCCCGCCTCCTGCGCGACGAAGGCCGTGCAGACCGCCCGATCGCCGCCGCAGGCGCACAGCCGCTCGTCCACGGCGGCCCGCACCTGCTCGGCGGACGGGTGGTCGGACTCCTGCAACCGCGAGGTGAACAGGACCTGCGCCAGTTCGGCGACGGGCGCTGCCGTGAGGCTCATCGTGCGCCTCCTTCCCTTCGGGGGGCTTGCGACCCTCTGTCCCTACCTACGACTCTGACGGGCCCTCCACCTCATCGCCATCCGGGAAAACCCCAATCGGCTTCGATGCACCCCTGAACGCCTCGTAGACGTACCCTCCACAGGCTCTTCAATCAGGACCGATCCCCTCAACGGGGACAGGCCGTCCCGCCGAGAAACCGTCCATGCGTCCCTCCACAGCGGACATGATGAACGCCGCGGGAACCCTGCCGATTGTTCGAACAATCCGCAATCAAACAATCTCGTGCCCCATCAAAACGCCCGCCGCGCCGACGTCCCGCTCCGCCGCCCGCCTCACTTGGCGAACCTTGCACCGACCATGCCTGCCACTTGACCGCGCAACCGGCGGCCGGGACCTCCGTCGGTGCCAGGCTGACGTGCCGAAACCCGCTGTCGGAGAAAGGGAGGCCATGGTGCTTGCGCCCCTCGTCGCCACGCTGCTGGCGACCTCACCCGCGACGATCGACATCATCTGGGCGGGCGACCGGGCCCGGGTCGACGAGCGCAACATCGCCGTCTGCAACGGCTCCGTCGACGGCCGGGCCGCCGAGGCCGTCCTCCGCACCGCCGACCGGCAGATCTACATCCAGGACCCGAGCGTCAACGGCAGGTGCGTGTCCTGGCCGCACTACATCCCGTCCGGCACCCGGGTCCAGCTGAAGCTCTGCAAATTCCCGTCGGGGCAGGGCCCGTGCAGCCCCTGGCGCCAGGAGATCATCTGAGCCGCACAGGCCGCTCTCACCGCCGGACCGACCCGAGCCACAGCAGATCGCGGGCGCGGGTCATGGCGACGAACAGTTGGCGACGGGCGAGCTCGGCGCGCTCCCGCGCCGAGCCGCTCTCGCCGTCCGCACGGATCTCCGCGTCGTGGTGCGGCAGGTAGACGTGTTTGAAGTTGAGCCCCTTGGCGCGGTGATACGTGCCGATCTTGATCGCCTCCTCGGGACGCCCGTCGTAGTTCTCCAGCCGCAGCACCGGTAGCCGCTCGCGGGCCGGCAACCGGTGGTAGATGTCGACGTCGCGTTTCGAACGGCACAGGACCGCGGCGCCCGCCAGCGCGTACTCGTCCCCTTGGAGCCGCCGGAGCGCCTCCACCAGCATCCGGTCGTGCTCGGCGTCATCGGCTGCGACGGCCCGGACCGCCTCGCCCCCGTCATAGGTGATGTCCACCGTGCGGCGCCCGTTGGGGCTCGGCCCCTCCAGATCGTCGAACGGGTCGCCGGACACGATCTCCAACGCCGCGTTCAGGATCGCGGAGGCGTTGCGGTAGTTGGTGCGCAGCACCGCGCCGCGCCCCTTCAAGGCGATCCCGGCCTCCGTCAGCCGGAAACCTCCCGGATAGACGGCCTGCTGCCCGTCCCCGATCAGCAGCAGCCCGTTGGGCCCGTCGCCGGCCAGCGCGTGCAGCAGCCGCACCCCCACCAGCGTGAGGTCCCGCACCTCGTCCACGATGCGGATCACACCATGAACGACCTCGTGCCCCCGCCAACGGAACCACGCCTCCGCACACTCGAGCCCCATCTGGTGAGCCACCCGAGCCAGAAGATCCCAAAACAAGCCGTCGACAACCCGCATCGCCAAACTCGACGAGCAGATCGTGCGCAACGTCCCACTCACCACGGTCGATGCACTCGCCGACGTCGCGAACGGCCACCCCATCACCGACCGTGACCGACGCAAAACACAACGCGCCGCCCGACGAAGAAGATCCCCCACGTCCACACCGCGATCCGGGCTGCCGGTGGCCTTCATTCACAGCGGCTGGATCAGTGGCTGGTCGCCGGTGAGCGTGTAGCACGCGACGAACGTCGCCGGCTCGGTGGTCGAGGCGTTGTCGAAGCGATGGACGATCGCACCCGGTGGCTCGAAGAAGCCGCTTCCGGCGCTCAGCTCCTGTGCGGGACGGCCCTCCAGCTCGAAGATGATCCGGCCGCGGATGACATGGCCGACGACTCCGCCGGGATGCGTGTGGACACCGGCCGCCTGTCCGGGCGGCATGGTGATCTGGTACAGCTCCACGCGGTCGATGCGGTCGCCTGCGCCGGTCAGATCGCCGGTCACCATGTGCTCTCGGACGATACTGCTCCCCTGGTATTCGGCATCGGTGACCTGGTCCAGCCATTCGATGAGGGGGTCTTCTGGCCCCGCCTCCTGGAGCACCAGGTGGGTCATGAACGAGTGCGGTGCCGCGCCGTGCCAGTGCACCTCCCCTGGTTCGACGTACACGGTGTCACCGGCTCGGATCTCGGTCACCGCGCCGCCCTTGCGCTGCACGCGACCGATGCCTTCGGTGACGCGCAGCACCTGCCCGCGAGGATGGGAGTGCCAGGCGGTGCGGGCGCCCGGTGCGAAACGCACGCTCATCGCCCGCTGCCCCGTCGACGGATCTCCAGAGACGATTTCGTCCACCCAGACCTCTCCGGTGAACCGTTCGGCTGGGGCGGCCTGAACCGTCGAGTGTTCGATGCGCATCAGGATTCCTTCCGAGGGTGTGAGTCAGGGGTGGCGCACTTGGGCGGTGAGCAGGCCCAGTGCGCCGTCGACTGCCTGACTGAAAACCTCGGTCGAGTCGGCGGCACGGGCCAGCACGTAGCCGCCTTGCAGCGCCGCGACCAGCGCGGTGGCCGTGGCAGCCGGGTCGAGTGCGGAGTCGAACTCCCCGTTCGCTCGTCCCTCGGCCAACAGGTCGGCCAGCCGGTCGGTGAGCCACGCGAAGGTGTCCTTGACTGGTTTCCGCAGGGCAAGGTCCGCCATCACGTCCGGGTCCTGGGTGAGACGGCCAATTGCAACGGGGTGAACGGGGAACGCCCGGTGCCAGCTCAGGGCGTGATCAACCGGGGGCGAGGTGATCAATGCTGTGTTCGTGGTGCCACAAGTGAAGGCGAGCGGCCGTGGGGAGGCGGAGATCGTCGCGAGGGTGGTGGCTCCCCGGGTGGCTCCTCGTGGTCCCAGAGAACGAAGAAGGGTCCCGGAGTGACCTCCGAGACCCTGTCTCACCTGTCGGGGTGGCGGGATTTGAACCCACGACCTCTTCGTCCCGAACGAAGCGCGCTGCCAAGCTGCGCCACACCCCGGTGGTGGCTGCTCGGGAGCCGTACGCGCTCCCGACGCCTTGACCACTTTAGCGGATCCCGCGGAGTGGTGCGTCCCTATTATCCGCCCTACTGGCGCGGGACGAGGGTGAGCAGGGACGCCTCCGGCGGGCAGCAGAAGCGCATCGGGGCCTTGGGCGAGGTGCCGAGGCCCGCGGAGACGTGCAGCCAGGCGCCGTTGTGCCGGTGCAGGCCCTTGGCGCGGGGACGGTCGATGCCGCAGTTGGTGGCGAGGGCGCCGTAGAAGGGGACGCAGACCTGGCCGCCGTGGGTGTGGCCCGCGAGGAGCAGGTCGTAGCCGTCGGCGACGAAGCGGTCCAGGTTGCGGGGTTCGGGGGAGTGCATGACGGCCAGGTGGACGTCGGCCTGCGGGTCGACGGGGCCGGCGATCTTGTCGTAGCGGTCGCGGTTGATGTGGGAGTCGTCGATGCCGCCGAACTCGATGTCCAGCTCGCCGACCTTCAGGCGGCCGATGCGGTTGTTGAGGTCGAGCCAGCCCGCGGCCTGCAGGGAGGAGGCCAGCTCGCGGTAGGGCAGGTCGGGCTCGCGGCGGCGGCGGGCGTAGTCGCGGCGGCTGGTGCGCCAGACGTAGCGGAGGGGGTTCTTGAAGATCGGGGAGTACAGGTCGTTCGACCCGAAGACGAACACGCCCGGGCGGTCCAGCAGCGGGCCCAGGGCGTCCAGGAACGGGCCGATGGCGTCGCGGTGGGAGATGGAGTCGCCGGTGTTGACCACGAGGTCGGGGTCGAGGGCGTCCAGCGACCGCACCCAGTGGATCAGACGGCGGCGGCCGGGCGTCAGGTGCGCGTCGGAGATGTGCAGGATCTTGACGGAGGGGCGGCCGGGCGGCAGCACGGGAACCTCGAAGCGGCGCAGCCGGAACCAGTTGCGCTCGATCAGCGAGGCATAGCCGAACGTGGCGGCGCCGGCGCCCACCAGCCCCAGGGGTACGGCATACAGCTTTCGCACGGTTCTCCCTCCGGCCCGCGGCGGGCCCCTTCGTACGCCTCCCATCGTTCCAGAGATGAGCGCTCCGGCTGAACCGCCGCGGATTATTCCTGATGAGACGGCGGGGCCCGACGGGCATGATGTGACCATGACGCTCAAGGAGAAGCTGGAGAACGACCTCTCCGCCGCGATCAAGGCGCGGGACGAGGTCCGGATCCGGACACTGCGGATGGCGCTGACCGCGGTGCGCAACGAGGAGGTCGCCGGCAAGAAGGCCCGTGAGCTGTCCGACCAGGACGTCGTCAAGGTGCTCACCCGGGAGGCCAAGAAGCGGCGCGAGGCCGCCGCGGCGTTCGCCGACGCCGGCCGCGAGGAGCAGGCGGAGGCCGAGCGGGCCGAGGGCGCGGTGCTGGAGGAGTACCTGCCCGCGCAGCTCACCGACGAGGAGCTGGCCAAGCTCGTCGCCGACGTGATCGCCGAGACCGGCGCGGCCGGGCCCAAGGCGATGGGGCAGGTCATGAAGGCCGTGAACCCGAAGGTGGCGGGACGGGCCGAGGGCGGACGCGTCGCGGCGGAGGTCAAGCGGCAGCTCGCCGCCATGTGACCGGACGGCCCGGCCTCAGCGGGTCGGCTGAGGCGGGGCCGTCAGCGGTGGTGAGGGTCGGTCAGCGGCCTCGGCCGGGCGGGAAGGGGAAGGGCCACTCGGACCTGTCGCCGCGGCCCCGCGGGCCGCCGCGGTGCTTGCCCTCGCTCTGGAAGACGGTCACGGTGGTGCCGGGGTCGACCTCGGTGCCCGCGTCCGGCGAGGTCGCGGCGACCGTGCCGCGGCGCTGGTCGGACGGGATGCCGCGGGGGGCCAGCCGCATCTTCAGGTCGGCGTCCCGCAGGGCCGAGCGGGCCTGCTCCACGGACATGCCCTTGAGGTCGGGGACCTTGATGGTGTCGCCGAAGTCCTTCACGGGCCGGGAGAAGGCCGGGGCGGGCTTGCCCTCCAGGGCCTTGCGCATGCTCTGCGCCCAGATGGGGGCGGGGATGTCGGCGCCGTACACGCCGTACACCTTGTACTGCCAGGGGCCGCGGAAGTCGTAGTAGGCGACGGCGGCGGCCAGGTTCGGGGTGTGGCCGGCGAACACCGCGCAGGTGAACTCTTCGCAGGTGCCGGTCTTGCCGGCGGCGGGACGGCCGATGCTGATGCCGCGGGCGGTGCCCTTGGTGAGCACGCCCTGCAGGATCTCGTTGACCTTGTCGGCGACGGCCGTGTCGACGGCCTGGCGGCACTCGTGCTCGGGCAGCTTCAGCTTCTTGCCCTCGTTGTCGACCACCTCGGTGATCGCCACGGGCGGGCAGTACTTGCCGCGGGCGGCGAACCCGGCGTAGGCGGCGGCCAGGTGCACCATGTCGACGTCGTTGGTGCCGAGCACCTGGGACGGGTACGGGTCGAGCGGCTGGCCGGTGGCCTTCTTCATGCCGAACTTCTCGGCCATCTTCACCGCGTCGCAGACGCCGACGCGCTTCTCCAGGGCGGCGTAGAAGGTGTTGACCGAGTGCCAGGTGCCGGTCTTGAGGTTGAAGTCGCCGGCCTCGCTGTCGCCGGCGTTGCTCATCGTCCACGTGCCGCCGCCGAGCATCTTGCCGTTCGGCATCCGGCACGGCTGGTAGCCGCTGATCGTGGTGGTCTGCGGCGAGTGGATGGTGGTGTTGACCGGGATGCCCTCGGCCAGCGCCGCGGCGAGGGTGAACGTCTTGAACGTCGATCCGGCGGACACGCCGCTGCCGCCGCCGTGCGCGGAGTCGGCGGCCAGGTTGAGGGTGGTGCGGCCGTCGCCCGCGCCGAACCGCTTGCTCTGCCCGATCGCCTTGATCTTCCCGGTGCCGGGCTCGACCATCGCCTCCACGGCGACGCGGTTGCCGGCGGGGGCGACGCGCGAACGCACCGCCTGGTCGAGGGCGCGCTGGGCCTGCATGTCCAGGGTGGTGCGGATGGTGTAGCCGCCGCGGTTGAGCTTGTTGACGACGTCCTGCTGCTCCTTCGGCTTCAGCTTCCAGTACTTGCCGTCGGACAGGATGTTGAGCATCTCGTACTTGACGTACTCGCAGAAGAACGGCGCCTTGCTCGTCTCGCATCCGCCGACGGGCTCGGTGCGGTTCAGCTCGATGGGCTTGGCCGCGGCGGCGTCGGCCTGCGCCTTGGTGATGTGCCCGAGCTGGTACATCCGGTAGAGGACGGTGTCGCGGCGCTTGCGCGCGTCGCGCGGGTTGCGGATCGGGTCGTAGGCGGTGGGGTTCTGCGTGATGCCCGCGAGCAGCGCCGCCTCCTCCAGTTTGAGCTGGGAGGCGGGCTTGCTGAAGTACCGCTTGGCGGCCGCCTGGACGCCGTACGCGCCCGCGCCGAAGTAGGCGATGTTGAGGTAGCCCTCGAGGATCTGGTCCTTGGTCATGCGCTTTTCGATTTCGAGGGCGTAGCGCAGCTCGCGGACCTTGCGGCCGATCGTGGGGGCGGTCGCCTCGAGGTACTCCTTCTGCGTCTTGGCGCTGTCGACCAGCAGGTTCTTGACGTACTGCTGGGTGAGCGTGGAGCCGCCCTGGGTCTGATCGGACTGCGCGTTGGTCGCCAGCGCGCGGATGGTGCCCTTCAGGTCCAGGGCTCCGTGCTGGTAGAAGCGGGAGTCCTCGATGTCGATGATCGCCTGCTTCATGATGGGGGCGACCTGGTCGAGCCGCACCGACTCGCGGTACTTGTCGAAGAACGTGGCGAACGGCTGGCCGCTGGCGTCGTACACCACCGTCTTCTCCGACGGCGTCGTCACCTTCAGCTCGCTGTCCATCTGCTGGAAGTTGTTCGCCGCGTCGCGGGCCGTCAGCCCCGCGCTGCCGACGCCGGGCAGCGCGATGAAGGCGACCAGGACGCCGGCGACGACGCCGGCTCCGAGCAGTCGCAGCAGCGTGGCGGCGGCACGCGCCCGACCGTTGTTCGCTCCCTGCACGAGCCCTAGGGTACGCGGGACTTGCTGCGCATAAGGGACCTCTTTCGCGTCCCGTGCATGACCGCTGCGTTCCGCGACGGGGCCGGCGCCGTCTGATCACCCCCGTGCCGTCAACCGGCGCGCTACCTCGTGCGTCAAGGAGAGGTAACTAGTCCGTTCCGGCGGTATGGCCCTGCCGGGCTATATCGAGAATGGGCCCATCGGGGGCTGTTGGATCCCCCCTTGCTTCCGTAAGTTCTTCCCCACGGCTTTCGTTTGGCGGCCTGACGTCCGCGCCCGTCTGGCCAAGGAGCGCAAATCGACACAGACCCTAGGGGAGTGGGGCCAAGATGTGGATCACGGATTGGACCGCCCGCGCCGCCTGCCGTAACGCGGATCCAGACGCCCTGTTCGTGCAGGGAGCAGCGCAGAACCGGGCCAAGCTCATCTGCCGCGGCTGCCCGGTGCGCACCGAGTGTCTCGCCGACGCTCTCGACAACCGGATCGAGTTCGGTGTCTGGGGTGGGATGACCGAGCGTGAGCGTCGGGCCCTGCTGCGTCGGCGTCCGGACGTGAAATCGTGGCGCGAACTGCTGGAGACCGCCAAGGAGGCGTACGAGCGGCGGGTCGAGGCGTCCAAGGAGGGCGAGCTCGTCGCCAGCTGACTGTCGCACCGCCGTAGCGGCGGTGCCGGGCGGAATGGGGAGCCCGGGCGTCCGGGCACCCGATCGGCAGGGTCCAACCACCGAGTGACCGTGGGCACACGCCAGTCCGTGGCGTGTGCCCACGGTCGTTTGCGGTCGCGAACCGCGGCGTTGCGCTGCGTGCACGCGGGCGGTCTCGCGCGCCGCGCGGCCGCGGCGCGAGGGCGCCGGGTCAGGCGGCGGTGGCGGGGTCGGCGGCGGCCAGGTCCCGGCCGATGAGGCGCAGGCCGTCCAGGTCGCAGACGTCCTCGGCGTACGCGGGGACGGTCGTCACCGGCACGGTCGGGTGCGCGGACGTGAAGTGCTCGCACAGGCGTTCCTGACGCGCGGCCAGCTGCATGCGGTCGGCGTGCAGGCGCAGCAGCGCGGCGGTGAGGGGATGGTCGCCGCGTTCCTCCAGCGTCTCGGCGGCGGCGAGGCTGCGGGCCGCCGACAGGCCGTCGGCCGCCGACCGGTGGACCCGGTTGACGACCAGCCCGGCCAGCGGCATGCGCTCCTCGGCCAGGCGCTCGACGAAGTAGGACGCCTCGCGCAGCGCGTCCGGCTCGGGCGCGGCCACCACCAGGAACGCGGTGCCGGGCGTCTGCAGCAGCCGGAACGTCTTCTCGGCGCGTTCGCGGAACCCGCCGAACATCGTGTCGAACGCGGCGACGAACGTCTGCACGTCGCGCAGCAGCTGCATGCCGAGCACCTTGTTGAGCACGCCGGTGAACATGCCGAACCCGGCGCTGAGCACCTTGACGCCGAACCGGCCGCCGGTCTTGGCGGGCGCGGCGAGGATCTTCATGAACCGGCCGTCCAGCAGCCGGCCCATGCGGGCGGGCGCGTCCAGGAAGTCCAGCGCGTTCCGCGACGGCGGGGTGTCGACGACGATGAGGTCCCAGGCGCCGGAGCGGTGCAGCTGGCCGAGCTTCTCCATCGCCATGTACTCCTGCGTGCCCGACAGGCTGGACGACAGCGACTGGTAGAAGGGGTTGGCCAGGATCTGCTTGGCCCGGTCGGGGTCGGCGTGCGCCTCGACGATCTCGTCGAAGGTGCGCTTCATGTCGAGCATCATGGCGTGCAGCTCGCCGTCGCCGTCGATGTCGATGCGGCGCGGGTTGTTGTCCAGCTCGGACAGGCCCATGGACTGGGCCAGCCGCCGGGCCGGGTCGACGGTGAGCACGACGACGTCGCGGCCGCGTTCGGCGGCGCGCAGGCCGAGCGCCGCGGCGGTGGTGGTCTTGCCGACGCCGCCCGACCCGCAGCACACGATGATCTTCGTGCGGGGGTCGTCGAGCAGCGCGTCCACGTCCAGGCGCGGCGGGGTCTTGCCGGTGGGGCTCATCGTGGGCCGTCCCTTCCGCTGGTCATGCCGCACCCTGCTCGCGCAGGGCCTGCGCCAGGTCGTACAGGCCGGCCAGGTCCATGCCGTCCGGCAGCAGCGGCAGGACGTAGCGCGGCCGGTCCAAAGTCTCCAGGCGCCGCTTCTCGCGGCGCTGCAGCGCGGTGCGGCGGGCGTGCTCGGCGGCCTCGGCGGTCAGCACGGCGGCGATCGACTCGGCGCCGTGCTCCAGGCCGGCGGCCTTGAGGCCGCGGACGACCGCGTCGGGGTCGAGGGCGCCCTCGGCCGCGGCGGCCAGCGCGTCGTCGTCGAGCATCGGCGGGTGCTCCATGTTGATGATCACGCCGCCGACCGGCAGGCCGGCGGCGCGCAGCTCGGCGACGCCGTCCATGGTCTCCTGGACGGGCATCTCCTCCAGCAGCGTGACGAAGTGCACCGCCGTCTCGGGGCTGCGCACCACCCGCATGACCGTGTCGGCGTGGTTGCGGATGGGGCCCACCTTGGCCAGGCCGGACACCTCCTCGTTGACGTTGAGGAACTTGGTGATGCGGCCGGTGGGCGGGGCGTCCATGACCACCGCGTCGTAGACGAACGCGCCGGAGGAGTCGCGGCGGCGGACGGCCTCGCTGGTCTTCCCGGTGAGGATCACGTCGCGCAGGCCGGGGGCGATAGCGGTGACGAAGTCGACCACGCCGAGCCGGGTCATGGCCTTCCCGGCCCGTTTGAGGTTGTAGAACATCTCGAGGTACTCGATGAGCGCCTCTTCGGTGTCGATGGCGAGCGCGTAGACGTCCCCGCCGTCCGGGGCGACGGCGACGCGGCGCTCCTCGTACGGCAGCGGCGGGCAGTCGAACAGCTGGGCGATGCCCTGCCGCCCCTCGACCTCGACCAGCAGCACCTTGCGGCCGCCGGCGGCCAGCGCCAGCGCCAGGGCGGCGGCGACCGTGGTCTTGCCGGTCCCGCCCTTGCCCGTGACCACGTGCAGACGCACGCCGTCCCAGTCGGTGTCCTTCGCGCTCACCCGATCGACCATATCTTCGCCCGGCGAGGACGTGAGAGGGCGCCCGGCCCCTCGTGCAAGTGATCCCTGACACGGTTGCGCGTCCCGCCGAGATCCCCCTTCCAGAGCGTTGTGTGGGCCGTGCCCAGGAAGTTGGGTAGGAAACGTGAGACCGATCCCTCGGGTTCCGCCCGCCTGAACCGTCCGGGCCGGCGGGTCGTCCAGGTCGATTCCGGCCCGGCCGCTCCGCCCCGAACCGGCCGGGACGTTCGCGTCGGCCGCGCCGTCCCGAAGCGACCGGGCGCCGCCGCGGGACGGTACCGGACCTCCGCGGGTCGGCGCCGCCGTCGCGGAGGTCCGCCGCGCCGCCGTCGCGGCGCCGCGTCCGCGACGCTCAGGTCCCCGGTGGTCCGGGGAGTTCGGGCCCGTCAACGAAAGGTGCCCGTGATGGCGGTAACACTCACCATCGTCTTCATCGTCGTCCTCCTGGCTTTGATCGCCGCCGGGTCGTCCCTTCGGGTGGTGCAGCAGTACGAGCACGGCATCGTCTTCCGGTTCGGGCAGGTGCGGCGCGGCGACAGCCTGCGTCCCGGCGCGGTCCGGCCGCCCGGCCTCACCATGATCATCCCGATCGTGGAGCGGATGCAGAAGGTCAACCGGCAGACGGTCACCATGAACGTGCCGGCGCAGGAGGGCATCACCCAGGACAACGTGTCCGTGCGGGTCGACGCGGTCGTCTACTTCCGCGTGATCGACCCGGTGAAGGCCATCGTCAACGTGCAGAACTACGGGTACGCGGTGTCCCAGATCGGGCAGACCTCGCTGCGTTCGGTGATCGGCCAGACCGACATGCAGGAGCTGCTGGGCGAGCGCGAGAAGATCAACCTGCGGCTCCGCTCGATCATGGACGAGATCACCGAGGGCCCGTGGGGCATCCGCATCGAACGCGTCGAGATCAAGGACGTGTCGCTGCCGGAGGGCATGAAGCGGTCCATGGCCCGGCAGGCCGAGGCCGAACGGGAGCGCCGCGCCCGGATCATCGCGGCGGACGGCGAGTTCCAGGCGTCCAAGCGGCTGGCCGCGGCCGCCGAGATCATGTCCCAGGACCCGGCCGCCCTGCAGCTGCGGCTGCTGCAGACGGTCGTGGACGTGTCGGCCGAGAAGAACAGCACGCTGATCATGCCGTTCCCGGTGGAGCTGCTGCGGTTCTTCGACCGGATGACCGGCGGCTCCGGCGCGGCGGCCCGATCCGGCGGCGAGGGCAAGACCGACCTCGGCGAACGCCTCGCCAAGGCCGAGGAGGAGCTCGCCAAGGCCGCCGAGAGCGGCCCGGCGCTTCAGTCGACCAAGGACGTCCCGCCGGTCATCGGCCTGGACCAGCCGTCGCACAAGACCGCCTCGCCGCTCGCCGGTCCCGCCCCCGAGGGGCGGCAGGGCATCGCCGACGCCCGGTCGTCCTCGGATGAGACCGCCGCGCCGCCCTCGGGGGAGCCTGCGGGACGGCCCGCCGGGGAACCGGAGGACCCCGGCGGGCGGTGACGGCTACGGCGTCAGGACCAGGCGTCCCCGCAGACCGCCCTGCTCCAGCAGGCGGTGCGCCTCGGCGGCCTGCGACAGCGGCAGCGTCCGCGCCACCCGGGGCGTCAGCCGGCCGGCGTCGACCAGCGCCGCCAGCAGGTCCAGCTGCGCGGCGTCGGCGCGGATCCACACGTTGGCGACGCGGATGCCGCGCACCGGGGGCGGCACCGCGGGGCCGCCGAGGACCGCGACGAACGCCCCGCCGTTGCGCACCGCCTCCATTGCCGCGAGGCCGGTGACGGCGGCGTCGATCGCGCCGTCCACCCCGCCCGGGACGAGTGCGCGGACGGCGTCGCCGAGGTGAGCGCCGCGCGGCACGAAGTGCTCGGCGCCGAACCCGCGCACCAGCGCTTCGTCGGCGGCCGCGGCGGACGCCACCACGCGCAGTCCGCGGTGCGCGGCGAGCTCGACCGCGTAGCCGCCGACCGCGCCGGCCGCCCCGGTGACGAGCACCGTGGCCCCGGGCGGAAGGTCGAGCAGGTCCAGCGCCTGCAACGCGGTCAACCCGTTCAGCGGCACCGTGGCGGCGTGGACGGCGTCGACGGACCGCGGCGCGCGCGCCACGGCGTCCACGTCCAGGACGACGGCCTCCGCGTGGGTGCCCACGGGGACGTCGAGACGGTCCTTCACGCCGAAGACCTCGTCGCCCACGGCCAGACGCTCCACGTCGGGCCCTACGGCGTCGACCGTTCCGGCGACGTCCCAGCCCAGGCCGAAGGCGTCCCGCGATCCGGGCCCGCCCGGCAGGGGCATCACGCCGGCGTGCGCCAGCGCTCCGTTCCGGACGGCCACGTCCACCGGATTGACCGCCGCCGCGGCGACCCGGACGCGCACCTGGCGCGGTCCCGGGACGGGCTCGGCGACCTCGACCTCCTGCAGCGCCTCGATGCCCCCGGGCTCCTTGACGATGATCGCACGCATGATCGAACTCCCTGTCGACGGATGTGCAGCGGGAGACCTCCCGCACCGATCACGGTCGCCGGAACAGCCGGCGCGCCGGAAGGAGTTACCTGAAAGTGCGTTCGGCACCCGGAGGTGAAACCGCAGATGGCGACGATGACCGCCGCGCAGCGCCGGCAGGCCGCCAAGGCCGCGTTCGAGGAGTACCTGCAGGTGTGTCCCGCGCACCAGGTGTTGGAGATCATCGGGTCCAAGTGGGTGTCGCTGGTGCTGTCCCGGCTGGCCGACGGGCCGCGCCGCTACGCCGAGCTCAGCCGGGCGCTGCCCGCGGCCAGCGCCAAGATGCTCACCCAGACGCTGCGCGCCCTGGAGCGCGACGGCTTCGTGACGCGCGAGGTCACCCCCGCCGTTCCGGTGCGCGTCCGCTACGCCCTCACTCCGCTCGGCGAGCGCCTCGTCCCGCTGCTGGCCGCGATCAAGCAGTGGGCCGACGAGCACATCGACGAGATCCACGCCGCCCGCGCCCGGTACGACGCGTCCCGGCCCTGATCTCGGCCCCGCCGGGGGAGAGAAGACCGCGCCGGGGGCGGGAAAGAGGCGGTCGCTAGGCTGAGTGGCCATGAAGAAGTGGGAGTACGCGACCGTTCCGCTGCTGGTCCACGCGACCAAGCAGATCCTCGACACCTGGGGCCAGGACGGGTGGGAGCTCGTCACCGTCCTGCCGGGGCCCAACCCTGAGAACCTGGTGGCCTACTTCAAGCGGCCGCTGGAGGAGAAGTGACGGCGGGCACGCCCGAGGAGCGGCTCCGCGAGCTCGGGCTGGAGCTGCCCGAGGTCGCCGCGCCGGCCGGGTCGTACGTGCCCACGGTCCGCACCGGCTCCCTGGTCTACACCGCCGGGCAGGTGCCGTTCGTCAAGGGCGAGCTGCGCGTGACGGGCAAGGTCGGCGCCGAGGTCGGCCTGGAGGACGCCGTCGAGCAGGCCCGCATCTGCGCGCTCAACGCGATCGCCGCGCTGCGCGCCGAGGTCGGGGAGCTGTCCCGGGTGCGGCGCATCGTCAAGGTCGTCGGCTTCGTGGCCAGCGCGCCGGACTTCTACGACCAGCCGAAGGTCGTCAACGGGGCCAGCGACCTGCTCCGCGACGTGTTCGGGGACGCGGGCCGGCACGCGCGCAGCGCGGTCGGCGTGGCGGCGCTCCCGCTGAACGCGCCCGTCGAAGTGGAGCTCATCGCGGAGGTCTCCTGAACCCGCGAGCGGCGGCCGTGGGCTCGACCCCGCGCGGTCCCGCGGCCGTCGGTGGCCGCCGTCCCGTCCCGGTCCGCGGGGTCGGCGGCTGCGGCGGCCTGGGGTCGCGGGGTTGACGGAATGGCATTCGGTGTGTCCGAATTAGCCCCCATGGGGATGTGTCGAGTCGGCCGCGGGGGAGCGGCGCGCCGCACGGCCGGGGACGGCCAGCGGTGAACGGGTTGAAGCTTCCGGCGCAGTTCGTCGAGCGGATCGAGGGCATACGGGCCGGGCGGATCGAGCCGGCGCCCGCGCGGGACGCCGCGACCGTGGCCGTCCTGCGGGACCATCCCGAGCACGGCCTGCAGGTGTTCATGCTGCGGCGGGTGTCCTCGATGGCGTTCGCGCCGGGGGCGTACGTGTTCCCCGGCGGGTCGGTGGACCCGCGCGACGGCGACGCGGACATCGCCTGGGCGGGGCCGTCCCCGGCGGAGTGGGGCGCCGCGTTCGGCGCCGGGGAGAAGCTGGCGCGGGAGCTGGTCTGCGCGGCGGTGCGCGAGACGTTCGAGGAGAGCCTGATCCTGCTCGCCGGCCCCGCCGAGACGTCCGTGGTCGACGACACCCGGGGCGACGCGTGGGAGGCCGACCGGCAGGCGCTGCTCGCCCGCACCCTGTCGCTGGCCGAGATGCTGGACCGCCGCGGGCTGGTGCTGCGGTCGGACCTGCTGAGGCCGTGGGCGCACTGGATCACGCCCGAGGTGGAGCCGAAGCGGTACGACACGCGCTTCTTCGTCGCCGCGATCCCGCCGGGGCAGCGGGCCGGCGACGTCAGCACCGAGGCCGACCATGTGACGTGGGTGCGGCCCCAGGACGCGCTGGAGCGGGCCCGCGCCGGCGAGTGGTTCCTCATGCCGCCGACCATGGCCACCCTGACCGAGCTGTCGGAGTACCGGACGGTCGCCGACGTGCTGGCGGCCCGGCGGCGGATCGAGACGCACCAGCCCACGGCGGAGATCATCGACGGGGAGCCGTACCTGGTGCTCCCGCCCGTGACCGGCCCCCGCGATGCGCGGGGATGAGCGGCCGTGCCCGGACGTCGGCGGCCCGCCCGGCGGTGGGCGGCACCGTCGGCGCCGCGTCCCCCGGCCCCGGCCGGCCCGCCTGCGCCGGCGGTCGGCGCCGCGGCGCCCGACCTGAAGGATGGGTGAGATGAGCGAGATCGACGGGATGGGGACCGAGCGGGCGACCTGCGTGCTCGCGCCGAACCCGTCGCCGATGACCCTGGACGGCACCAACACCTGGGTCGTCGCCGAGCCCGGCGCGGAGGAGGCGGTCGTCATCGACCCCGGTCCCGAGGACGACGCGCACCTGGAACGCGTGGTGCGCACCGTCTCGGCGCAGGGGCGGCGGGTCGCGCTCGTCCTGCTGACGCACGGGCACCCCGACCACGCGGAGGGCGCCGGGCGGTTCGCGGAGCTGGCCGCGCGGGCCGCCGGACGGCGGGGCGGACCCGTCCCCGTCCGGGCCCTGGACCCCCGGCACCGGCTCGGCGACGAGGGCCTGGCCGAAGGGGACGTGGTCACCACCGGGGGCCTGGAGCTGCGCGTGATGGAGACGCCCGGCCACTCCGACGACTCGCTGACGTTCTGGCTGCCCGCCGACCGCGCCGTCCTCACCGGGGACACCGTGCTCGGGTACGGCACCACGGTGCTCGAGGGCAAGCTCGGCGACTACCTGGCGTCCCTGGACCGGCTGCGCCGGTTCGCCGAGGACATGGAGGCGGCGACGATCCTGCCCGGCCACGGCCCCCGCCTCGACGACCCGATCGCCGCCCTCGACCGCTACATCGCCCACCGCCGCGAGCGGCTGGCGCAGGTGGAGGCGGCCGTGGCCGCGGGCGCCCGCACCGCGCGGGAAGTGGTCGAACGCGTCTACGCCGACGTCGACCGGTCCCTGTGGCCCGCCGCCGAGTGGTCCGTCCAGGCGCAGCTCGACTACCTCAAGGAGCGTTCCGCGGGGACGTGAACCGGGGCGGCGGGCGACAGGCTGCGTGACCGTGCGGTAGCTTGCTCGGCTCTCGCGGCGGACGCCGTCACACCCGCGGGCCGACGCGGCCGACGACGGCCCGGATCGGCGGCCGGGCGTCGGGCGGGGGCGACGCCGCGGCGTGGGAGCGGTGCCGGGCGTCGGCGGCTTCGGCCGAATGGTGAGGCGCAGGGGGCGTCGACAAGGAGCGGTGGACTCGCGTCACCGACCACTGGGACGTGCCGGAGGGGGAGCCAGGGGGACGGCCGGCGCCTTCCGCAAGATCACAAGGTCCCGGCGGGGGGCGTGGTGATCCTGCGGAAGACCGTCCTCGCTCACTTGGAGCGCTTGCGCAGACGTTCGATGTCGAGGATGACCACCGCGCGCGCCTCGATGCGGAGCCAGTTGCGCTGGGCGAAGTCGGCCAGGGCCTTGTTGACGGTCTCCCGCGACGCGCCGACCAGCTGCGCCAGCTCCTCCTGGGTGAGGTCGTGGTGGACGTGCAGCCCCTGCTCGGACGGCTGGCCGAACCGCTCGGCCAGGTCCAGCAGCGCCTTGGCGACGCGGCCGGGCACGTCGGTGAAGACGAGGTCGGCCATCACGTCGTTGGTCCTGCGCAGCCGCTGGGCCAGCGCGCGCAGCAGCTGCACCGCCACCTCGGGGTGCCCGGTCAGCCAGGGCCGCAGGTCGTCGTGGCCGAGCCCGGCCAGACGGCACTCGGTGACCGCGACGGCGCTGGCGGTGCGCGGCCGCGGGTCGAACAGCGACAGCTCGCCGAACATCTCGCTGGGGCCGAGCACGCTCAGCAGGTTCTCCCGCCCGTCCGGGGCGGTGCGGGTCAGCTTGATCTTGCCTTCGAGGACGACGTACAGGCGGTCGCCGGTCTCGCCCTCGCTGAAGAGCGTCTGGCCGCGTGCCAGCCGCACCTCGGTCACGTTGGAGCGCAGCGCCTTGGCGCCCTGCTCGTCGAGCGCCTCGAACAGAGGGGCTCTGCTCAATACGTCCACGTCGCGGTCGGTCACGCTGGTTCTCCTCCTACTAACAACTCCATGCATAGTGTGACGTACGTCCCACCGCGCACGTGAAGGCAGGGCCGCGACGTACCGGATCCGCCCCGGCACCGCGATGAGCTGGACCGGTCCGACCCGCTGTGCAGCCAGATCCTTCCCGCACCAAGTGTACGGACCGGCCGGTGAGGGCAGGTCACACGGCCGCGAAGCCGGTCATCCCCGGTCGGCTCGGGGCGACCGCGACCTCTGGGGCGCCGCCGCGTCGCGGACGCCCGGGGCGCGGCGGGGTGGAGACGCCCGTCCTCCACCGCAAACAGCGATTCCCGTGTCGCGGATTCCTGCGGGCCGGTTCCCTACGCGCCCGACGGCGCGGGTGCGTGGTCGTGCCGCCACGCCGCGTCGACGACGTACCCTTGCCGGCATGGCGAGCGGCAAGGACGGCGGGGGCCGGGCGCAGGAGACGAGGCTGGCGCTCGTCCGGCGGGCCCGCAAGATCAACCGGGTGCTGGCCGAAGAGTATCCCGACGCGCACTGCGAGCTGAACTTCGACGGCCCGTTCCAGCTGCTGATCGCCACCGTGCTGTCGGCGCAGACGACCGACGCGCGGGTCAACCAGACCACCCCGGCGCTGTTCGCCAAGTACCCGACGCCCGAGGACCTGGCCGCCGCCGACCCCGAGGACGTCGAGCGGATCCTGCGGCCGCTGGGGTTCTACCGGGCCAAGACCAGGTCCGTCATGGGCCTGTCGGCCGAGCTGCGGGACCGGTTCGGCGGCGAGGTGCCCCGCACGCTGGACGAGCTGGTCACCCTGCCGGGCGTCGGCCGCAAGACCGCCAACGTGGTGCTCGGCAACGCCTTCGACGTGCCCGGGATCACCGTCGACACCCACTTCGGGCGGCTGGCCCGCCGCTTCGGCTGGACGCGCGAGACCGACCCGGTCAAGGTCGAGCACGAGGTCGGCGAGCTGATCCCGCGCAAGGAGTGGACGATGCTGTCGCACCGGCTGATCTGGCACGGCCGCCGCGTCTGCCACGCGCGCCGGCCCGCCTGCGGCGCGTGCGCGGTGGCGCGGCTGTGCCCGTCCTTCGGCGAGGGCCCGACGGACGAAGAGACCGCCCGCAAGCTCGTCAAAACCGGCCCCTTCTCCTGACCCCCGCTGCGAAGGTGGGAAGGAATCAGGTACTGATCAGGTTGGGAGAGGCGTGAGCGCTACCGCAGTCCCCTGTCCGGCATGGCTCGACCGGTTCGTCGCCGAGGCGCCGCGGATGCCGGTCCCGCCGATGATGCGCCCGGTGGCGACGGCGCGCACCGCGGCGGTGCTGATCCTTTTCGGGGAGGGGCCGCACGGCCCGGACATCCTGCTCACCGAGCGGGCCGCGACGCTCACCAACCACGCCGGGCAGCCCGCGTTCCCCGGCGGCCGGATCGACCCGGACGACGACGGCCCGGTCGGCGCGGCGCTGCGCGAGGCGTACGAGGAGGCCGGGGTCGAGCCGTCGGGCGTGCAGGTCCTGGTCACGCTGCCGGAGCTGTACCTGGCGCGCAGCAACCACCGCGTCACCCCGGTGGCGGCCTGGTGGCGCGAGCCGTCGGAGATCGCCCCGGGGCACCCGGGAGAGGTCGCCACGGTGGCCCGCGTGCCCATCGCCGACCTGGTCGACCCCGCCAACCGGCTGACCGTCCGCTACCCGGGCGGGCTGCGCATGGGCCCCGCCTTCCGGGTGAGCGGCATGCTCGTGTGGGGCTTCACCGCCGCCCTGCTCACCCAGGTGCTGCGCGCGGGCGGCTGGGAGCGCCCCTGGGACGCCGACCGCGTCGAAGACCTCCCCCGCGAAGTCCTGGACCTGGCCGCCCGCGACCGCCGCGGCGCGGCGCGCCGCTGATCCGGCGGGCGCCGGCCGTCCGTACCGCCCCGTGCGGCGCGGGGTCCGTCCCGGCGCCGTCCGC
Source organism: Actinomadura rubrobrunea NBRC 15275 (assembly GCF_001552235.1). Taxonomy (NCBI): domain Bacteria; kingdom Bacillati; phylum Actinomycetota; class Actinomycetes; order Streptosporangiales; family Thermomonosporaceae; genus Actinomadura; species Actinomadura viridilutea. The sequence goes on from NZ_BCQU01000050.1 coordinate 31,135, forward strand.
CGGCCGGGCCCCGTCGGCGCGCGGACCGACGCGGTCCGCGGTCGGCTCGGGCACGGCGGGTGATCGTTCCATATCGTGCGAGGCGGTTATGCGGCGGTGCCGAATCTGGTACACGGAGGGGACGTGAACACGGGGCGGCGCGCTATACGGTGAAGCGGTGCTGGGCGACCACATTCTCGATGCGATCCTGCTCGTACTGATCGTGCTGTTCGCGGTCTCGGGCTACCGGCAGGGCTTCATCGTGAGCCTGCTGAGCTTCGCCGGGTTCGTGGGCGGCGGCGTCGTCGGCGTCCTGGTCGCGCCGCCGATCGCGGAGGCCGCGGTGGAGGGCGCGGCCCAGCAGGCGCTGCTGGCGATCGTGGTCGCGTTCCTGGCCGCGACGCTCGGGCAGCTGATCGCGTCGTCCGTGGGCGCCGTGCTGCGCAACCGGGTCACCGGGATGAACGCGCGCGCCGTCGACGCCGCCGGGGGCGCGGTGGTCAGCGCCGTGTCGCTGCTGCTGGTCGCCTGGTTCTTCGGCAGCCTGGTGGCGCGGTCGGAGTTCAAGCCGCTGCGCACGCAGGTGAACGGCTCGTCGATCCTCAAGGGCGTCAACGACGTGATGCCCGAGCAGGCCCAGACGTGGTTCGCCTCCTTCCGCCGGTTCGTGGCCGCCAGCGAGTTCCCGCAGGTGTTCAACGGGCTGGGCGGCGAGTCGGTGACGGAGGTGCCGCCGCCCAACGACGCGATCCTGCGGACCCCGGCGCTGCGCGCCGCCCGGCAGAGCATCGTCAAGGTCACCAGCGTCGCCCCGCAGTGCCAGCGCAAGATCGAGGGAACCGGGTTCGTGTTCGCGCCCGAACGGGTGATGACCAACGCGCACGTGGTGGCGGGCGCGCGCGGGCCGTCCACGATCTCGCTGCTGAACGGCGAGAGCGCGCGCGGCCGGGTGGTGCTGTACGACCCCAAGCGCGACGTCGCCGTCCTGTACGTGCCGGGGCTGCGGGCGCCCGCGCTGAAGTTCGCCGGGCCCGCCCGGGTGCTCGACGACGCCATCATCGCCGGCTTCCCCAAGAACCAGCCGTTCACCACCGGCTCCGCCCGCATCCGTGCGCGGCAGACCGCCAAGGGCCCCGACATCTACCACGCGGGCCAGGTGAGCCGCGAGATCTACGCGATCCGCGGGACGGTGGAGCCCGGCAACTCCGGGGGGCCGCTGCTGTCGACCGACGGCCGCGTGTTCGGGGTCATCTTCGCCGCGGCCTTGGACACGCCGGCCACGGGCTACGCCCTTACCGCCGAGGAGGTCGCCCCGGACGTCCGCTTGGGCGCCCGGGCCACCGTCCCCGTGTCCACGCAGAGCTGCTCCGACTGACGCCCGTTCGCGGGCCTGGGCTTACCGGGCGTCGTTGGTGAGCCGCAGGGTGATGCGGGCTCCTTCGTCCAATGGCTGGGCTGCGGCCAGTGAGCGGGCTTCGCGGACGACGCCGGCGACGTCGACGCCATACGGGGGATCGGCCGCGTACGGTTCCAGGCGGTCGGCGGCGCGTGTCAGCAGCGTCCTGGCCCCGCGGGGGTTGCCGCGCCGCACGTGAGTGATGCCGACGGCCACCTGCGCCAGGCCGCGCCACAGTTCACGTTCGGTCTCCTCGGCGGCCTTCCAGACCGCCTCCAACACTTCGTGCGCGTGGAAGGGGCGGTCGGCGTCCAGCAGCCGTTGCGCCTCAGCCAACGCCTCTTCGGGGGTGAGGGACAGGTCGTCGGGCATCGTCGGCACCCCGACGGCGTCCCGGGGCAGGGGGCGCCCGTACGCGTCGCGCGGGCGGGCGTTGCGCGGCCTTCCCGCCTCGTCCCGATCACGCATGCCTCCACGGTACGCGAGCATGCCCGCCTGGAGCGGGGGCGCTTGCGCGGCGGGCGGACGGCCCGACTCCAGCGGTCAGTATTCGGGGTCGGTGAGCCAGCCGGTGAGGAGGGCGTCGAACGTTTCCGGGCGCTCCTGATGGGGGTAGTGGCCGGCGCCTTCGATGAGCCTCCAGCGGTAGGGCGCCATCACATAGCGTCCCGAACCCTGCGCGCTGGTGGGGAGGGTGCAGCGGTCAAGGGAGCCGTGCAACTGAAGCGTGGGCGCCTGAATGGGGGTGCGCATCCGAACCGCGTAGCGGATGCCGTCCGGTCGCGGCTGCGAGCGGACGAACCACCGGTGGTACTCCAGCGCGCAGTGCGCCACACCGGGGATCTGCACGGCCTTGCGGACGAGACGCTCGGTGCGCTCGTCGGGCCAGCCCGGCCCGGACCACTCGTGCAGCAGCCGCCCCACCAGCGCCGCGTCGTCCCGGACGAGCCGCCGTTCCGGCCACACCGGCAGCTGGAACCCGAAGCTGTGCCGGGCCGCCCACGCCTGCCCGCGCAGGTCGCTGCGCACCGCCTGCCGGAGCCGCAGCGGATGTGGGGCGCCCACCACGGCCAGGCGCTGAACGACCTTGGGGTGGTACACGGCCATCGTCCAGGCGAGCAGGCCGCCCCAGTCGTGCCCGACGACGATCGCGTTGGCCTCGCCGAGCGCGCGCACCAGGCCCGCGGCGTCCTCGGCCAGCGTCACCAGGTCGTAGCCGCGCGGCGGCTTGTCGCTGCCGCCGTAGCCGCGCAGGTCCACCGCCACGGCCCGGTAGCCCGCCCGCGGCAGCGACACCATCTGGTGGTGCCAGGACCACCAGAACATCGGGAAGCCGTGCAGCAGCAGGACCAGAGGGCCCTCGCCCGCCTCGACCACGTGGAAGCGCGTGCCGCCGGCGCTGACCGCGCGGTGCGTCCACGGGCCGTCGACCTCGACGATCGACCCGTCGCTTCCGGGCATGGCGTGCTCAGTCCGTCAGCTCGGGGGTGTCGGAGCCTCCTCGGCGCCGCAGCATCGTCAGGTCGTCGCGCAGCGTGCGACGGGTGCGGCGCGCCCCGTCGATCTTGCGGATGCGCAGGTAGCCGATGCCGATCAGCACCAGGGCCAGCAGCAGGTACGCGCCCGCGACGATGAGGAACGCGGCCCAGTGCCACACGCCCAGCGCGACCAGGCCGTACGCCGCGGCGATGGACAGCAGGATCACGATCACCCCGGCGATCAGCCCGGCGATCGCGAACATCGTCCCGCCCAGGGCGGCCTTCTTGGCGTCGGCCTTGAGCTCCATCTTGGCCAGGTCCATCTCGGCCCGGATCAGGGTGGAGATGTTGCTCGACGCCAGTGCGACCAGTTCACCGAGGGACTTGTCCTCGATCCGCTCGCCCGGCAGTGCGTCGGTCATATCGCTGTCTCCTTCCAGGCCCCGGCTCCCAGGGCTGCTGCGCGCCAGCCTGGCAGCCGAGCGGCTCCTCGGCCACCCGGCGTGACCACCGCGGTCCGGATCCGGCCGCGTCCGCGCCCGGGCGAAGCCGCCGTCGACGCCGTCCGTCCGGCGCGCGGCCGGCCCGTCGGGGGCGGACGGCTCCGCTCGGCCGTCGCCGTCGTCCGCCGGTCTGCCCGATCAGTCCGGCGACGCGGCGGCGGCCCGCGCCCGCGTCCGGACCCGCCGCCGGAAGACGACCGTCGCGCCCGCCGAGGCGAGAAGGCTCGCGATCAGGACCGCTGTCGTCACCCTTTCGAATTGTGCCGGGTCGGTGTACGCCAAACCGCCGATCAGCAGGGATACGGTGAACCCGACCCCGGCGAGCATCGCGACACCCGCGATCTCCCGCCAGTGCAGCTCCTCCCCGAGCGTCGCCAGGCCGAACCGCACGGCCGCCCAGGCTCCGCCGAGGACGCCCACGAATTTACCGATCACCAGTCCGGCGATCACCCCCAGTGCGATGCGGTCGGCGGCGACGTCGTGGAGCGCGGCGCCGTTCAGCGTCACCCCCGCCGACAGGAACGCGAACAGCGGCACGCACACCCCGGCCGAGATCGGACGCAGCACGTGGTCGGCCCGTTCCGCGTTCGTGGGCCTGTCCGGGTCCGAGTTCTCCTTGGGGGAGGTGAGCATGCCCAGCGCCACCCCGGCGACGGTCGCGTGGATGCCGCTCTTGTGGACGAAGTACCAGGCCAGGACCGCCAGCGGGACATAGACCCACGGCGTGCGCACGCCCGCCAGCTGCAACGCCCCGTACACCGCGATCAGCGCGACGCCGGCGAGAAGCGGCACCCACTCCAGGCGCTCGGTGTAGAACACCGCGATGATCGTGATGGCGATGAGGTCGTCGACCACCGCGAGCGTCAGCAGGAACGCGCGCAGCGGCGCCGGGCACGACGAGAACGTCACCGCCAGCACGGCCAGGGCGAACGCGATGTCGGTCGCGGTCGGCACCGCCCAGCCGCGGGCCGCCCCGGGTTCCCCCGCGCTCACCGCGAGGAAGATCAGCGCGGGCAGCGCCACGCCCGCGCAGGCCGCGATCACCGGCAGCGCCGCGTCGCGCGGGTTGCGCAGCTCCCCGTAGGTCAGCTCTTCCCGCAGCTCCACCCCGGCGATGAAGAAGAACACCGCCAGCAGCCCGCCGGACGCCCAGTGCTGCAGGTCCATGTGCCCGAGGTCGAGCCAGGGCGGGCTGATCTCCAGGTGCTGCAACCGCGTGTAGGCCGCGGACCAGGGGGAGTTGGCCCACACCAGCGCCGCCAGCGTCGCCGCCAGCATGATGATCCCGCCGACGGTCTCCAGGCGCAGGGCCTCGGCGAGATGGCGCGCGTAGCGGACGGTCGGACGGATCGGCCAGGTCGTGGCGGCGCGGCGCGGCATGGCACTCCCGAGAGGGATCGGGCGGACACGGTCTCGCGAGCCGATGCCGTCCCCCGCCGGAACGGAAGCCACGAGATCGGCTCGTCGCCGACCAGACTTCCCGGCACACCCGGGCTCAGCCTACCCGGTTGATCGTCCGGTATGTCCGTTGCTGTCGCCGCTCTGCGATCGGATCGCCGGGCCGCCGCCCACCCTGGACGACCTGCGTGACTGAGTCCGCGCCGCGATGCCCGCCCCCGCCGCGCCGCGCTCGCAGGACGCTCGGGCCGCCCCTTCCTGCGCAGTCTGCGCTACGTCGTCGTGGACGAGGCCCACGGGTACAGAGGAGTCTTCGCCGCGTGTGCGCGCGGTATGAGACCTTGCCCGCCTAAACGGACACCACGGCCCGACACACGTCGCTTCTCCACATCGCCGCCCGAGCCGTCAGGCGTCTCCGGGACGGCGCGCGTGATCGGCCTCCCGGGGAACCGGGAGGCCGATCAGAGCGGCGGACGCCCTGCTGCTCTCAGAGGTGCCTCAGACTGCCCTGACGTGCCCGGCGGCCGTTTCCGCGCCTGAGAGAGGCTGCCGGGCGCGTCGAGGGCCGTCCTGGCATGCGGAGGCGCCGAGCGTCAGTCCTCCGGCTTGGCGCTGGGGAGCTTCGCGCGGATGAGGTCCATCACCGAGCTGTCGGTCAGCGTGGTCACGTCGCCCAGCGACCGGTTCTCCGCCACGTCGCGCAGCAGACGCCGCATGATCTTGCCGGAGCGGGTCTTGGGCAGCTCCGGAACGATCATGATCTGGCGGGGCTTGGCGATCGGGCCGAGCGTCTTGGCGACGTGATCGCGCAGCTCCGCCACGAAGCCCTCGCCCTCGACCTCCTCGCCGGCGCTGCCGCGGGGGATGACGAACGCCACGATGGCCTGGCCGGTGACCGGGTCGGTCGAGCCGACCACCGCCGCCTCGGCGACCTTGGGATGCGACACCAGGGCCGACTCGACCTCGGTGGTGGAGATGTTGTGCCCGGACACCAGCATCACGTCGTCCACCCGGCCGAGCAGCCAGATGTCGCCGTCCTCGTCCCTCTTGGCGCCGTCGCCCGCGAAGTACAGGCCGTCGAAGCGCGACCAGTACGTCTTGACGTACCGCTCGTCGTCGCCCCAGATGGTGCGCAGCATCGCCGGCCACGGCTCCTTGAGCACCAGGAACCCGCCGCCGCCGTTGGGCACCGACTGCGCCTGGTCGTCCACCACGTCCGCCACGACGCCCGGCAGGGGCCGCATCGCCGCGCCGGGCTTGGCGGCCGTGACGCCCGGCAGCGGGCTGATCATGATGGCGCCGGTCTCGGTCTGCCACCAGGTGTCGACGACCGGGCAGCGTCCGCCGCCGATGTGCTGCCGGTACCAGACGTAGGCCTCCGGGTTGATCGGCTCGCCCACGCTGCCCAGCACGCGCAGCGACGACAGGTCGAACTGGGCGGGGATGTCGTCGCCCCACTTCATGAAGGTGCGGATGGCGGTCGGCGCGGTGTAGAAGATCGTGACCTTGTACTTCTGGATGATCTCCCACCAGCGGCCCTTGTGCGGCGTGTCGGGGGTGCCCTCGTAGATGACGCTGGTGGCGCCGTTGGCGAGCGGCCCGTACACGATGTAGGAGTGGCCGGTCACCCAGCCGATGTCGGCCGAGCACCAGTAGACGTCGGTCTCCGGCTTGAGGTCGAACACCGCGTAGTGGGTGTAGGCCACCTGGGTCAGGTAGCCGCCCGCGGTGTGCAGGATGCCCTTGGGCTTACCGGTCGTCCCCGACGTGTACAGGATGTAGAGCGGGTGCTCGGCGTCGAACGCCTCGGGGGTGTGCTGGTCGGACTGCCGGTCGACGAGGTCGTGCCACCACACGTCCCGGGGGTTCTCGGCGATCTGCTCGCCGGTGCGCCGCACCACGACGACGCGCTCGACCGACGGGGTGCTGTCGTCCTTGAGCGCCTCGTCCACGATCGCCTTGAGCGCGGACGGCTTGCCGCGCCGGAAGCCGCCGTCGGCGGTGATGACGACCTTTGCCTGCGCGTCGTTGATCCGGGTGCGCAGCGCGTCGGCGGAGAAGCCGCCGAACACGACCGAGTGGGTGGCGCCGATCCGCGCGCACGCCAGCATCGAGATCGGCAGCTCCGGGATCATCGGCAGGTAGATGGCCACCCGGTCGCCTTTGCGCACGCCCAGTTCGAGCAGCGCGTTGGCCGCCTTGCTGACCTCCCTCTGGAGTTCGGCGTAGGTGATGGTGCGGGTGTCGCCGGGCTCGCCCTCCCAGTGGTAGGCGACCCGGTCCCCCAGTCCGGCCTCGACGTGGCGGTCCACGCAGTTGTAGGCGACGTTCAGCTCGCCGCCCACGAACCACTTGGCGAACGGGGGGTTGCTCCAGTCCAGCACGGTGTCCCAGCGCTTGGACCAGGTCAGCCGGTCGGCCTGCCGGGCCCAGAAGCCGAGCCGGTCCGCGTTCGCCTCCTCGTACGCCTCGGCGGTGACGTTGGCGGTTTCGGCCAGCTCCGCTGGCGGAGCGAAGCGCCGCGTCTCCTGCAGCAGGTTCGAGAGTGTCTCTTGGCTCTGGCTCAACGCGTACTCCTTGCTTGCGACAGAGGAAGGCGCCCCGGTGTGCCCCACTTCACCAGGCGAGGGTCCCTCTTTACAACCCTCCCCGCGCTACGTCCTTCCGTCCTGTCGCCTTTCGGCCGACAACGTCCGTCGTCCGAGAGCTCCCTCGACCTCGTCATGAGCGAGCGAGCGGCGCAACACTGCAGGCAGGATTGACAACCCCCAAGCGCATCTGAGCTGCAAGGCCGAGAAGCCGTAGAGACACGTCCGCCACCCACGGCTCCAGGGGGCGAGGTGCAAGAGAGGGCCGCATGACGTTGTCCGCCCGGAGGGCTGAGGACGACACCTGGAATCGAGCTTCTCGGCATACGAGGCCCCTGACAGCTGCCGCTGGGATCGTGAAGGCCGATCCCGCCGAGGACCAGGCGCTGTTGGGTTCGGGCCTGCCGCTGAGCCGCCGACCAAGTGGAGCCTAGGGGAAGACCTTGCTGTCAAGAACCAGGCCCGACACCCAGCTGCGCGGCGGCGCCTGACGGATGTACTGTCCGGCCCGCGTAGAAGGGAGCGGTACATGCGCCGCGTGCCGGAGACGTTCGGCCGGCATCAACCTCGTCCCCGCTCCACCGACCGCCAGCCCGCCATCGGATCGTCCGATGCGGCGTCGAAGTCGAAACCGCCGGCCCGGCCGCTGTGCCGCGCCGAGGAGGCGGGCGTCGCCGGCCACGTGCGGGCGCTGGAGACCGACATCTTCGCGTGCGCCCAGAATCCTTCGCAGATCAGCGAACGTTTGCGCCCGGCCCGGCTTGAGGAGCGCCGAGGCAGTGGAGCAACGGCGTCAGGTCGTCAGCGACACCTGCCGCGACCTGACGGCACCAATCGTTGGACTGCTGACCCGGCTGGAGACGGCCCTTGGGACCCCGCGGCCGAGCGGTCGTGGGCACGCGTCGAGCGTGTGCAGCGCGGTGGTCAGCCCGCGTCTTGCGTGCCGTAGGCGCTTGCGGCTTTCGTGGCTACCGGGGCGGTAGGAGCGGTCGATGCGATCGTCTGTGGCGTGGCGTCGCCCCCGGGCGCGGGACGTCTCAGGCGACCCCCTAAGGTCGTGGCCGTGACCGGATCGGATGCCTTCGCCCAAGTAGCGAACCTCCCGGGAGTGGCCGAGGCGGTGACGGACGCCCGCTCGGCGGTGGACCGGCTGCTCGGTCATCGCGTCTTGCGTCGCCGCAGTGCCGAGGTCTCCACGGAGGCGGCTTTGCGTGGCGCGCGCGCCTCCGCGGCCTTGGAAGGCGTCTCGGTCACCCTGGACGAGATTCGGGCGGCCGAGGCTCCGAAGGATCCCGTCGTCCAGGGCGCCCTTCGCGTCTCCGCGGAACTGGGCTCCCTGGTGGACACCTGGCGGCAGGCGCCCCGACAGGTGTTGGCGCGGCTGCACGTCCTCGCCGCCGCAGACGCCGTAGAGGAGTCCGCGCTGGGACGCCCGCGAGCCGAGGGGCAGGAAGTCGAGGATGTACTCGGCCTCGGGCAGCCTCCCTCGGTGCGGGAAGTGGCGTCGCGGCTGGACATGCTCTGCAGCCTGCTCACCCAGCCGACCGACGCTCCCGCCCTGGTGGTGGCGGCCATCGTGCACGGTGAGCTGCTCACGCTGCGTCCCTTCGGCTGGGGGGACGGCATCGTGGCCCGTGCCGCCCAACGCCTCACCATGGTGGCGCGCGGCCTCGACCCCAAGTCGCTCACCGCGCCCGAGGTCGGCCATGCGGAGCTCGCGGAGGAGTACGCAGCGGCGCTGCGCGGCTACGTCTCCGGCACCCCCAAAGGTGTGGCCGGGTGGATCCGCCATTGCGGCGATGCCACGGCTGCTGCGGCTCGTGACTCGCAGGCCATCTGTGAGGCCATCTTGAGGGGCTGACGCGGTGGATGCTCGGGCTGCGCCGTCCCGTTGGTCTTCCGGGTGCTCCTCCCTCGGCCGCTGCCGATCCGCCAACCATTGACCCCCTACGCGGACGCCGGGTTACTGAGGGTCCGCCGTCGTGTCCGGCGCCGCCGCAGGTGTGGCCGGGTGGATCCGCCATTGCGGCGACGCCACGGCTGCTGCGGCTTGTGAGAGACCATCTTTAGGGGCTGACGCGGCGGGCGCTCGAGCTGCATCGTCCTGTTGGTCTTCCGGGCGCTCCTTGGTTCGGCCGCTGCTGAACCGCCAACCATGGCGTCCACACGCGCGCCGTATGAGCCAGCAAGGCCACCGCGCAGAGCGGGCACGCCGCGCATCTGCTGCTGCATCAGGCGCCCCCGCCTCTGGTGCACGCGGCGGCCTGCGTGTGCACCTCGTCCGCGCGGGGGGATTGCCGCGGCGTCGGGAGCGGCGGCCACGTTCCCTGGGAGCGCTGCGTGGCCCGCGCAACGGTCGCGGTTCGGGACGCGGGCTTCACCGAGGTTGGCGCACGGCGCCATGACTGCCATCGGCTGAGGGCCCGCCGCCGTGTCGGGCACCCGGCCGGGTGCGGTGACGCTACAGCTGCTGCGGCTCGTGAGAGGCCATCTTGAGGGGCTGACGCGGTGGATGCTCGGGCTGCGCCGTCCCGTTGGCCTTCCGGGTGCTCCTCCCTCGGCCGCTGCAGATCCGCCGTGGACCCCATACGCAGACGCACGGTTACTGAGGGCCACCGCCGTCGTTCCCCAGGAAACCTGGAGGAGCGTCTGTGCATTGCGTGACAGATGCGTCGGCGCCCCGTCCAGGGCCCGGCATGCATTCTCACTGCGGCATCGAACCCAGAAGAGAACTCCTGCGTGAAGCACCTGTCAAGGTGCGCCACGGGACGATTGATGGCCTTCCGAAAAAACCGCGAGTGAGAATCTCACGCTAGCGGGTGCGGCGTACGTCTCCACTCGGAGGGCCCCGGGGGCGTCCTCGGCGAAGCAGCAGGTAGCGACGGCGACGAGCCGAGTCTCCGTATCCCTCCGCCTCCCGTGGAAGGGGGCCACCCCCAGGTTGGGCGCCGTATCCAGACCCTTCCTGAACTGGCGGTACGCCGATGGTCCGCTGTCGAGACGAGCAGCCTCTCCGCGCCGTGGGAGGGCCGCCGGCCTGCCGTCGGTGCCGCCTGGTGCTGGTGTGGTGCGGGACCACTGCACCATGGGAACACCCAAGGCGGGCCCCAACGTCCAGGACACGGGCCTACCACGCTGCGTCGACGCTTCCCCTTAAGCTCGTGCTCTCGACTGCGTACGGGGATTTACGGGCGCCTTGAGGGCGGCCGTTGTGAGGGGGTCACAACATGGCCAGCGGCGCCCCGCGCATCGGGGACGCCGCCGCCAGTCACGTCACACCGGGTTACCAAGCGTGCACCTCATATCCGTCGGAGCGGGTCAAGCCCGTCACGACGCGCCTCCCGCGGCTGGTCGCGCGTGGGTACCCGGGTGCCGTGCCCGGACACTTGGTCCGTAGCACCTGTCTACGCCTCATTCGCCCAGTTGACAAGCCCTCCCTCGCACAACGAGCGGCCCTTTGGCGCGCCTCGCGCTCGGTTCGGCGGCGGTTGCTCCGCCCCCCATTGGGGCATTGGGGCGCCGTCGAGGGTGATATTTCGGGCAAGACGGGCGAATGGGTTGTTCTGGAGTCGATCACAGAGTGTGATGAATTCCCACGGGGATCTCGATCTGGGGGTCAGTGAGAATGATCTTTGGGATCTCCTGTACGCTCCCACTCTCAGCCAGGAGCTTTCCGGTCGTACGGCAGGCACTGGGCGGGATGGTGTGACGGACCCACTTCGCCCGCTGGAGTGGGGATCATCGTAACCAGGTGAGAAAAAACGTTACCCGTCCCGTGACATTGCGGCTCGACGGAAGTCACGATGATCGGGCAGCATATGCTTCATCTGCCTAGACTGGAGGCGGTGACTTTGCTCTCCTAAGGGAGATCAAACCCGGCATGCCGTCGCGTGCGATCTCCCCGAGACTTTCTGGGGAAAACGGGCCGGCTCTACCCCCCCGGAGCCGGACCGTTCGGCGACCCCCGCTCTCCCCCCCGGCGGGGGTCGCCCTGTTGTAACGGGTCGGGCGGCGGCGGGTCCAGGCGCCTACCGAAGCCGCCGCCCGACCGCGTATCCCAGGCGCGCCGAGACCGCCATGCTCGTTGCGCGGTTACACCTCGTACGCGAAGCCCACCGGGCGACCCGCTGTCCGCGCGACCAAGAGCGAACGGCATTCCCAGGTCCTCCTGACGCTCAAGCGGCAGATCCGTGACGGGGAGGAATCGGGTGATGTGGCGGCCATTGCGGTGAGCGACGGCAGTGTGGCCAGGAAACGGTGGGAGCGCCCCCAGGCGCGGGCAGTGCGTGAAGTCGACCAGCAGGGCCAGTTCGACCCCGTGGCTGGTCTTCGCTCCCGGATGGCGGGCTGGTGGCGTACTTCGCACGTGTTGATCCCGGCTGCACCCCCGCCACGGAGTCCTCAGGCCGCCGCATCCACAGTGAAGCCCCGTCCCCAACACCCTCATGGCTGACGCCGACGCACCAGTGCGCCCGACGGCACTGGAACAGCCGTGAGCGGTGCTCAGCAGACCGTCTGTCCTGGGAGAGGCGTCCTGGTGCGGGGCCACCTGTCCGCCGACCAGAGAGTGCGTCGCCGACTCGACGCCCGGCGGCGCGTTGTGTGGGTGAGCAGTGTTCGGGCGGGGCTGCCCTACGTAGGCGTAGGCGATGGCTGCTGACCTGGGGTCCCACGACCTATGCACAGGGCTGCCCTGTGTACGGCCGAGTGGCCGAGTTCGCACGCCTGCCCGGATGACGTCTTGTGATGCAGATGGCCCCCGCAATGCCGGCTGTCTCCCCCTGCACGCAGTCTGCGCGTCTGCCGGCTGCGACCGCGCCGCGGACCCCCATCAGCCGGCGCATGCCGTCTCAACTCGACCGCGAGACCTCGCTCACCGCTCGAGCGGCGTCAGTCGGACGTTCGACTGGCTCGTTGAGTGGCACCTGCCTGCTGTTCACTGGGGCCGGCCTGTTCTTGGGGAGGCGCAGCCGCATACAGTCGCGTTGATCACTTACGCCACGTGCCGGACTTCCCGGGGACTGCTGTCCCAGTGGCATGGCGGGCAGGCAATTCGGACAGTCCGCTGCTTTCGGCGTCGCGCAGACGACGAGACGTCAACTGCGTTGCCGACTCGCCGGCAACTCCGTACATAACACCACAATCCCGACCTTTACCTAATGAGCGGGCAATGCCATCACCCGCATCCTGATCGTCGCCGACCTCCGTCTCTGGCAAGGCGCCTCAATCCCTTCTGACCTGCGATTCCACGAAGTTATCCACACCTTGGGGAAGGTCTTCCGGCGGCTGTTCGCCGAGCCGCATGGTGGTGTCCTCAGGAACGGACGGGAGGACACGATGACCACCCCGGCAATGATCGTGACAAGCGACCCGGTGATCGGCGATGACCTGCTGCGGCTCGCCGCGGCCGCCGATACCGGAGCCGAAATCGTCCAGGACGCCGGCGAGGCCCGCGCGGACTGGCGCCGTCCGCCGCTCGTGCTCGTCGGAGCCGAGTCGGCCGAGGAGGTCGTCGCCGCCGGGCTGCCGCGTCGGCAGGGCGTCGTCCTCGTCGCCAAGGAAGGGGAGACCGACGACGTCTACCGCAAGGCGCTCGAGATCGGCGCGCAGGACCTCGCGGTCCTGCCCGACGACGAGAGCTGGCTGATCGACGCGATGGCGGCCGCGGCCGAGCCCGCGGAGGGCCGGGGCGCCATCGTCTGCGTGTGCTCGTCCCGAGGCGGGACGGGAGCCAGCGTGTTCGCCGCCGGCCTGGCGCTCAGCGCGGCGCGCACCGGGGCGCGCACCCTGCTCATCGACGGCGATCCGCTCGGCGGCGGCCTGGAGATCACGCTGGGGCTCGAGGATCACGAAGGCGCGCGCTGGCCCGACTTCGCCGACCGGCGTGGCAGGCTCAACGCCGCCGCCCTGCGCGAGGCCCTGCCCAGTCTGGGAGAGGTCTCCGTACTGTCGTGGCGACGAGGCAAGCCCGTGCCGGTCACCCAGGAGGCCGTGCAGTCCCTGCTGGACGCCGCAGCCCGCGGCTTCGATCTGATCGTCGTGGACGTGCCCCGACACCCCGGGGAGATCGGCCGGTGCGCGTTGCGCGCCGCCGAGGTCACCTACCTGCTCGTCCCCGCCGAGGTGCGCGCCGCCGTCGCCGCGGACGTGATGGCGTCCACCCTGCGCCGCGAGACCGCCGCGCTGCGCCTGATCGTGCGGAACCCCGCCCCCGGCGGCCTCACTCCCGAAGTGATCGCCGAAGCCCTCGGCCTCCCCTTGGCGGGGGTGCTGGAACGCGACCGCAGGCTTCCCGCCGCACTCGAAGAGGGCGACCTCGCCCGATTCCTCCGCCGCAAAGGCCCCCTTGCCGAACTGTGCGGCCACCTGCTGTCCGACCTGGGCTTCTACCACTGCGAAGAGCCTGTGCCCGAGGCCGCCTGACGCCGATCCGGATGATCCGCGACCGGTTCACGGACGCGGTGACGCCTGCGCGGAGCTGGAAGGACGGAGATGAAGAAGCTGTCTGACGCGGTACGTGACCGTCTTCTCTCCAGCGGGGGAGAGCCCACGGCCGGGCACGTCGCCGCCGCGCTGCGGGCGGAGGAACGGCTGCTCGGCGATCGGGAAGTGCTGGCGCTCGCCGACGAGTTGCGTGCGGAGTTCGTCGGCGCGGGGCCCTTGGAGCCGCTGCTGTGCAACCCCGACGTGACCGACGTGCTCGTCAACGGTCCCGACGAGGTCTGGGTGGACACCGGCAGCGGACTGGTGCGAACACAGACGCGCTTCCCGGACGAGGCGTCCCTGCGACGGCTGGCGCAACGGCTGACGGCGGCGGCCGGGCGCCGACTCGATGACGCGTCCCCGTACGCCGACGCCCGGCTGCCCGGCGGGATACGGCTCCACGCCGTCTTGCCGCCGATCGCGGCCAACGGCACCTGCCTGTCCTTGCGGTTGCCTCGGCGGCGGGCGTTCACGCTGGACGAGCTGGTCGCGGCCGGCACGCTCCCACCCGACGGAGCCGAGTTGCTGGCGGCCGTGATCGCCGCCCGTGCGGCCTTCCTCATCTGCGGCGGCACCGGCACGGGCAAGACCACCCTGTTGAGCTGCATGCTGGGCCTGGTCGACCCGGACGAACGGCTCGTCCTCGTCGAAGACTCCGCCGAGCTGCGCCCCGATCACGGCCATGTCGTGCGCTTGGAGGCGCGCCCGCCCAACGTGGAAGGCGCGGGCGGCGTCACGCTGCACCAACTCGTCCGGCAGGCGCTGCGCATGCGCCCCGACCGGCTCGTGGTCGGCGAGGTGCGCGGTTCGGAGGTCGTGGATCTGCTCGCCGCGCTGAACACGGGCCATGAAGGCGGCTGCGGGACGCTGCATGCCAACGCCGCCGCCGACGTCCCCGCGAGGCTCGAGGCACTGGCCTGCGCCGCGGGCCTGACCAGGGAGGCGGTGCACAGCCAGCTCGCCGCGGCGATCGACGTCGTGGTGCATCTCGTCCGCGAGCCCGGCGGCGGACGCCGGAGGGTCGCCGAGATCTGCCTGTTGCGCCGACAAACCGACGGTCTCGTGCAGGCGGTCCCCGCGGTCGCCTTCACCGCCGAGGGCCGCATGCTCACGCTGCCGGGCGCATCCGATCTCGCAGCCCGGTTGCACCACAGGTGGCGACCGCGATCGACGGCCATCAGCGCGGCCG
Organism: Actinomadura rubrobrunea NBRC 15275; assembly: GCF_001552235.1. Classification (NCBI taxonomy): domain Bacteria; kingdom Bacillati; phylum Actinomycetota; class Actinomycetes; order Streptosporangiales; family Thermomonosporaceae; genus Actinomadura; species Actinomadura viridilutea. The sequence goes on from NZ_BCQU01000050.1 coordinate 46,149, forward strand.
CGACGGCAGGTCTCGCTCATGCCGTAGGCGGTGACGATCTGCACACCGCGATCGCGGGCCTTGTCGAGCAGGGCGAGAGAGGCGGCCGCGCCGCCCAGCACGATCACCCCGAGCCGCGCCAGGCCGAGGCCGGCGTCCAGCAGGCACCGCATCTTGGTGGGGACCGGCGCGGTGTGCCCCACCCGCCCGGGGCGACGTCGTCCGTTGCTCGCGGGCTTGACGTCCCGCAAGCGGCTGTGCCGGCGACCCGGACCGGAACGCGTGAAGGGACGGTGTCATGACCGCAGCCGCCATGCTGTGCGCCGCCCTCTGCGCATGGATCGTGTTCAAGCCTCCGACAGCCTCCGAACGGCTCACCCGGGCGCTTGCCGTACCGAACGCACGTGACGCATGGCCGTTGAGACAAAACCTTCTCCAGAGCCTGACCGCTCATATCGATGGGCTGCGCGAGCGGCGCCGACAGCGTCGGCGATGGCAGACCGCGGTCATCGAGTTGTGTGACGGCATGGCCGCGGAGTTGGCGGCCGGTCGCCCGCCGGACGAGGCATTCCACGCGGCGGCGTCCGTGCTCGACCCGCGGATCGCGGTCCACCTGCTGGGGACGTCCGCTGGTCCGGACGTCACCACGCAGATCATGTCCACAGCTCCTGAGAAGTCCCGGCGGCAACCGGGCAGCGACATCGCCACGCGCGCGAACGCGCCCACGCCCGACCGGTTGGAACTGCTTGCCGAACAACCGGGCGCGGAGGGGCTGCGGCTGCTCGCGGCCTGCTGGCGGATCGGAGCCGAACGCGGGGGCACGCTCGCCGCGGTCCTCGACGGTCTCGCCGCCGCCCTGCGCGACGAAGAGGAGCAGCGTCAGGAGATCTCGGCCCAGTTGGCGGGGCCCAGGGCGACGGCGCGTCTGCTGGCGGGGCTTCCGCTGCTCGGCTTGGCGATGGCGGCCGCGCTCGGCGCCAAGCCTCTGGCCTTCCTGTTCGGAACCCTCCCGGGCCTGGGGTGCCTCGTCGCCGGTATCGCCCTCGACGCGCTCGGCATGTGGTGGACGAGCCGCCTGGCCCAAGCCGCCGAGCGGCCCAGGTGACGGTGCTGACCAGTCAGCGAACGGGTGCCCAGCTTCAATGCGAGGAGGATGAATGATTCTTCTGGCCATGCTGTCCGCTGCGGTCTGCGGCTTCCTATGGCCTCGTGGTCACAGCCCGGCCGTACGCCGATACACCGCCCTCACATCGGTCCGCTCGGACAGGACACTCACCTGGCCGCGGCGCCCACACGACGCCTCAGGCGCGCCGACCCGGCACAACGGCATCGCACCAGGACGACCACCACCAACCGCCCCAGATCAAGCGGCGCCTTCCACGAAAGTGCGTCGGGACCTCCTGACGCGGCGTCTAGGGGCGTTGCTGTCAGGCGTCGCATGTGCGGTTCTGCTGGGCGGCCTGCTCGGCGCACTCGCGGGTCTCGTGGTGTCCCTCGTCGTCGCCCGCGTGCTGGGTCGGCTCGGCCACGCCGACCAGCGACGCAGAAGAGCGCGCCTTGTCGCGGATCTTCCCGTGGCGATCGACCTGCTCGCCGCCTGCCTCCAGGGCGGAACACCGTGGAGCGACGCGGTGGAGGCCGTGGCGCGCGCGGTCGCCGGACCGGTCGGGGACGAACTTCACCGCGTCGCCGTCCAGATCCGGTTGGGCGTCGATCCGTCCGCCGCCTGGCTCAGCCTGGCCGACGAGCCGGCGCTGGCCCCGCTCGCCCGGACGGTCGTCCGCGCGGCCGAGAGCGGTGCCGCGGTGGCGCCGACCTTGACCCGCCTGGCCCGCGACCAGCGGCGCGCCGCCCGGGCGGCGGCTCTCGCCCGGGCCAGAGCCGCGGGCATCCGGGTGCTGGCGCCGCTCGGGCTGTGCTTCCTGCCCGCGTTCGTCCTGCTCGGCATCGTCCCGACCATCGCAGGAATCGCGTCGACGGTCCTGCTCCCGTGGTGAGCCACGGCAGTTATCCACAGAACGCGGCTCCCCTGTCGCCCCCGATCTCACCCCCGCAGGCTGGACCTGAAACCCCGACACGGAAGGGAGAACTCCTCATGCGGACCATGACCGCTGTCGTCCGGAGAGGCCTGACCGCCGTCGCCCGGAGGATGCGGCACGGGGCCCGAGATCTCGGCATGTCCACGGCCGAGTACGCGGTCGGCATGATCGCCGCGACCGCGTTCGCGGCGCTTCTCTTCAAGATCGTGACCAGTCCGGAGGTGAGAAACCTCCTTTTAGGAGTCGTCAAGCGGGCCCTCCACCTGGCCGGATGAGCCCCAGGCGCCCTCGTGACGCAGGCATGGTCACCGCGGAGATCGCCGTCGCCCTGCCCGCCCTCGTGCTCGTCCTCGCCGTGTCCGTCTGGGCGGTGAGGATCGCGTCGATCCAGGTCGCCTGCACGGACGCGGCACGAAGCGGCGCCCGGGCGGCGGCCCGCGGCGAACCTCTGCCCGCGGTCCGCGCGATGGTCGCCCGGGCCCTGCCGCCCGGAGCCCAAATCAAGATCAGCCGCGATGCGGAAACCACCCGAGTCGAGATCGCAGTCCCCACCAGACCGCCGGCCGCCAGTGGTCTGCCCCCTCTGTTGATCAGAACAGAGGCCACGGCAGCCACCGAGCCGGGAGCCGCCCACCAACCAGCTACGGAGCCACATGAAGCAGCTATCGAGCCAGGAGCCTCAATGAACCAACGACCAGAGCCGCCACAGACCAGTAACCGAAGCCCTCGCCCCCTGCCTGGCCGCTCCAGAAGGAGCCGCTTCATCAGAGATGGGCCGAACCGACGCTCCTGACAGCACTCACCGCAGCTGCCTGGCGGCTCCGGCCACAGCCGCCAGGCACAGCAGCTCGCCCGGCACGAGCAGCTCGCCCGGCCACAGCGGCACGCCCGGCACGGGTGACACTCAGCAGTCCGCGTCGGCCAGGGTCAAGACCATTCGATGGACCACCACTGCTCTGTGGCCACGCCATTCACGCGGGCACGGCCGCCGGCACCAAGGGCGGGTGCGGGTGCCACCGCAGGAGTGTGCGAATGAAGCCGCGCACTGCCCACTGGTTGTCGCCAGGTAGTGGGCGCTTCCGGCAGGGCAGTGGGTGTCGCGACTGGGCGGGTGCTCTCACCAGCCGTCTCGGTGTGCGCGTGCTCGACCGCCCCGCCGACCTGGACCGCACCGCCGTACTTCCCAGCAGTCGCAGAGTGCGTGTGCTCTTGGGGCGTGGTGGTGCGAGCCGCAGGTGTGGCGGTGGCGGTGCTGGGAGTGGGGACGGCGCCGCCCGGCAGACCGCCAGACGACCCCCTCTAGGGGTGAGCGATGACGCGCCGGGCGCCTGACTGCGGGCGCTCTTGCTCTCTCTGCGTTCATGCGCCGTGGCAAAGCGAGGCGGCGCAGGGGGCGTTCCCAGTGGGGTGGGGGTGGTGCAGTGCGGGGTCGGTGGGTCGAGGAAGACGGAGACGATGACGCGCAGGCCGCGGCGGCTCTGGCCGCGGTGTGGGGAGGTGATGGCCTGGGGCTGGGGCGGGGGCTGGACGCGGTGGAGATGTAGCGGCGGGTGGGGCGCTGCCGCGGAAGTGCTGGAAGTGGTGGTGAGGAGGTTGCGGGTGTTGGTGCGAGGGCTCCAGTCCGGTGCGGACGTCGTTTTGCGGTCGGTGCTGCGGTGCGACGTCGCCTGGGTGGGGGCTGGACCCGGTGGAGATGTAGCGGCGGGTGGGGCGCTGCCGCGGAAGTGCTGGAAGAGGTGGAGAGGAGGATGCGGGCCTTGGTGCGAGGGCTCCAGTCCGGTGCGGACGTCGTTTTGCGGTCGGTGCTGCGGTGCGACGTCGCCTGGGTGGGGGCTGGACGCGGTGGAGATGTAGCGGCGGGTGGGGCGCTGCCGCGGAAGTGCTGGAAGTGGTGGTGAGGAGGTTGCGGGT